>CAZIXY010000022.1:0-20221 GCA_964543315.1 uncultured Desulfobacteraceae bacterium
TATTTCATGTAATGTTTATTACCTCAGCAATCAATTTAACAGTTGTTTTACCAATTAATACCATCGGAGGATTTGGTGTCAAAGAAGCGACATTAGCTGCAATCTTAATTTTAACCGGGCTCTTCGATTCAAAATCCGCAATTTCACTGGGTATTGCGGTGCGATTGATTTCTTTCGCTTCTATCTTTGTTCTCCTCGGGTTTGCTTACGTCATGTACAAAACATTCCGAACTCGTAGACAGTGACCCTGCCGGTGGCAGACCACGAGGGTTATGACTATGCTTTATATAGTAGCCGGAAAACCTCTCGAATTGATAGGATATGGATTTTATCCTCCTATTAAGTGAGCAAATTAAAAAAATTACACAATCAGAAGTCAAGGAAAACAATATTGGTCCGAAACTCCATGAAAGGGAGTGGTTTTTAACGTGAATAAGAAAGGAACAAGTCCATTTTTAAACACTAAAAACTGCCTAAAATTCGTATTACTGGTTGTGCTTGTTCTGTCCGTCTATTCCAACACACTAAATGTCCCATTTGTTTTCGACGATATTGCGAGAATCAAAGATAACCAAGACATCCGGATATCTGAACTCAGCTTAGACGAACTAAGCAAAGCAGCTTTTAATAAAAATTCATCAAAGGAACGACCTGTCGGAATTATTACTTTTGCCTTAAATTACTATTTTCATGAATATAATCTGCCTGGATATCATGCTGTTAATATCCTGATTCACATCCTTGCAGGTATTTTTCTCTACTTTTTTATATTAAACACATTTAATGCGCTAAGTGCTGAAAAAAAAGGCTCATCCCCCGAATCAATCAATCCTTCATTTATAGCCTTTTTTGCCACCTTATTGTGGCTCGTTAACCCTGTTCACACTCAATCCGTTACCTACATTGTGCAAAGGCAGAATAGCCTTGCCGCCATGTTTTTCATTGCATCATTCCTGTGTTATGTCAAAGGCCGAATGAGCCAAAGGCAGAGCTCAAGCACTACGAAATCAGAAAAAAATACAAAAGGGCATCTACAGAAAGGCAAAGGCTCAAAGCAAAAAGCCCAAAACAGGAAAGCTGCTTCCAAAATGGGAAGGCGCTTGCACTACCTGTGGTTTGCAGGTTCCGCCATGACCTGGATACTGGCCCTGGGTTGCAAGCAGACTGCCGCCACTTTGCCTTTCTTTGTCATCCTCTACGAATGGTATTTTTTTCAGGATCTCAACGGTGAATGGCTAAAGCGTCATCTGAAAGTCTTTTTGGCTATTTTCGCCCTTTTTATTCTTGTTGCCTTTTTATATCTGGGTGCCGATCCGTTAGACAGACTCCAATCTATTACAGATTATTCAAAAGGGGAGTTTACTTTTTCTGAAAGGCTGCTGACTCAGTTTCGAGTCGTGATCTACTATCTTGGCCTGCTTTTTTATCCTCACCCTTCAAGGTTGAGATTGGATTACGATTTTCCTCTTTCCCATTCACTGATTGACCCGCTGACAACCCTGCTCTCCGTTGGTGCGATAATCGGATTCATAGTGGCGGCATTCTATTTTGCCAGGAAAGACCGCTTGATCTCATTTTGCATTCTCTGGTTTTTTGGAAACCTTGTCATAGAATCATCTATCATACCGCTGGCCATCATATTTGAACACCGTACTTACCTACCGTCCATGATGGTGTGTCTGGCAATTGTCATCCTGGCCTTTCGGCTCATTAAATTAAAGTGGTTTATGGCCGGGTTGCTTACTCCTGTCATCATTGTCTTCTCTATCTGGACCTACCAAAGAAACAACGTATGGAAAGATCCCGTTTCATTCTGGTCGGACAATGTGCAGAAATCCCCGAACAAGGCACGGCCTCGGGGAAACTTGGGTATTGCCTTGTTTGATCAGGGCAGGCTCGAAGACGCTGTTCACCACTTTCGGGAGGCCATACGAATCAAGCCCGATCATGTGGACGCCCACCTCAAACTGGGTAACGCATTAGAAGCACAAGGCAAACTTGAAGAAGCCATTCATCATTATTCCGAAACCTTGAGAATCAAGCCCGATCATGTGGACGCTCATATCAAACTGGGTAACGCGTTAGAGGCGCAAGGCAAAACTGTGGAAGCATTTGACCATTTTATTGAGGCCCTGCGAATAAAACCTGAAAATGAAGGCGCTCTTAATAACATGGGCGTTGCCATGATGCGCCAGGGAAGGCTCGAAGAGGCTTTTGGCTATTTTTTAAAAATTGTGCGGGTAAATCCCGAATTTTTTCAGGCATACAATAATATGGGATACATACAGGCGCAGCAGGGAATGACAGATGAAGCCATTCGCAATTATAAGAAAGCACTCTCAATCGCACCGGACTTTGTCCAGGCCCTCAACAATCTGGCAGTTGCCTACTCGGGAAAGGGAGAATATGACGAGGCTCTTTCCTTGTTTAAAAAAATAGTTAAGCTCCGGCCGGATAGTCCGATTGTCTATTATTATATGGCCAGCATTTATTCAGGGCAAAACAAGATACAGGAATCCCTTGATTGTATCAAGAATGCCATCAGGACGGGTTTTAAAGACTGGGATCTTCTCAAGGCAGACAAAAATCTGCAAAATCTCAGAAATTCTCAAAGCTTTAAAGAATTTTTAAAAAACCACTGAATATAGTTGCCCGGCAACCTCAACCTTTTGCATCCATTTTTACCGCGGCCATAACATAAGACGACAGGGGAATCTTTATTCTCCCTTCACACCGCATGTCTGGACTTAACAGTCCATGCGCACTTCGGTTTTTCCGTGTTTTGGCCTTGATTCAGTTCCCGTATCTCCAAGCCCTTGCTGCTTGACATGTTTAAGCCTTTACATTATTTAAGATGGGATCAAGACCCAATTTCTTAAGCCAACTGGACTGCTTATCGTATATTTCCAGTGTCCAGGGCCCAGTGCGCTTCCATCAAAGTAAATCTTTGTCTTGATTCCGGATCGTTTGATTGAACATCACCTAAAATGTTTTATATCCAATTAATAAGGAGACAAATTAATTCATGGAATATTCAATAAGCCCGGACGGAGAACAGTTCAAGTTGCCCGAGGAAAATGATTATCTGGAAGAATTCAAACGGCTTGAGCAACTGGTACAGTTCAAGCGCAAAGAAGGCTTGGAAATTGTTGTGGTCATGGGCCTCGGGTTTGTAGGCGCTGTTATGGCAGGAGTCGTGGCCGACGCAGTGGATAAGCGCACAGGCAAGCCCAAACATTTCGTCATAGGCATGCAGAGACCGAGTGCCAGGAGCTTCTGGAAAACACCTCTCTTAAACCGGGGCATATCCCCGATAAAGGCTGAAGATCCCGAAGTGGCACCCATGATCGAGCGCTGTGTGAATGAGAAAGAGACACTGACCGCAACCTTCACCTATGATGCCCTTAAATTGGCGGATATACTGGTGATTGACGTTCAGTGTGATTTTATAAAGCAGGAACTGGGTAACCTTAGGAGTGGGTATGCGGATATAGCCGATCTGGAAGCCAGTTTCAAGATAATCGGGGAAAAAATTCCCCCCCACTGTCTGGTATTAATAGAAACCACCGTGCCTCCCGGCACAACCGAATACGTGGCATATCCCTTAATAAAAAAGGCATTTAGGACTCGAGGTATCGAGGAAGAACCGCTTTTGGCCCACAGCTTTGAAAGGGTGATGCCGGGACGAGATTACGTGCGATCCGTAAGAGATTTCTGGCGGGTTTGCAGCGGTATCAATGGGAAAAGCCGCGAAAAAGTAAGGAAATTTCTTTCAGATATCCTTAATGTGGATGAATACCCTCTTACCGTTCTTGACAAGCCCGTTGAAAGCGAGACATGCAAAATAGTCGAAAACACTTACAGGGCAACAATCCTGGCCCTGCTGAATGAATGGAGCCTTTTTGCAGAGACCAACGGCGTTGATCTCATCAAGGTTATCAATGCCATCAAGGTCCGCCCCACTCATAGCAATATCATCTTCCCCGGCCCAGGCATAGGAGGGTACTGTCTTCCAAAAGACGGCGGTTTGGGCATATGGGCATACAAACATCTGATGGGTTTTGAGACGGAAATTTTCCAGATTACCCCGCAGGCCATCAACACTAATGACACCCGAGCCTTGCATGCGGCCCAGCTTGTACGCGATGCTCTCAGAAACATGGGACTGATTGTAGCCGCCTCACAGGTAACCATCCTGGGGGCCTCTTACCGAGAGGACGTGGGCGATACCCGATATAGCGGATCTGAAATCATTGTCCGGAAACTGACGGAAATGGGAGCCGATGTCAGAGCCCACGACCCATATGTGCAGCACTGGTGGGAGCTTGAAAAACAGGAAACATATCCGGCCTCCGGTTTAAGCTGGTCGCGCTTCTTTCGCAACCAGGAGCATCTCAAGGATTTTAAGATGACAACCGACTTGAAAGATGCCCTAAAAGGATCCGACGCCGTCATCTTTGCGGTTCGTCACAAAGCCTATCTCGATCTGGAACCTGAGGAAGTGGTCCGCATGTCCGGAACTCCCCTCGCGGTTGTGGACTGTTTTGGTATCCTGGATGACAAAAAGATTGAACGCTATTTCGAATTGGGTTGCGAGGTCAAGGGTCTGGGTCGCGGACATATTAACAGAATAAAGGACAATGTGCGAAAAAAAAGAACCGGGCATGATAGAACATAGCTTGCAAAACCAAACCCATACGATGATGAACCACAAACTCTTATAAATGGAAATATTTCAAATTTAGGGAGATTCGTTATGAATAAAAAAACGCATGTCTTTACGTTACTGGCAGCTCTCTGTTTATTACTTGTACCGTTTTCGTCTTACGCTGATGAATGGGGTACCATTAAAATACCACAAGGAAAAGCCATCAAGATCGGTTTGGGCGCCATGCTCACCGGGGACTATGCGAGTTTGGGAATCGACATAAAGCACGGGGCGGAGATGGCTGTCGAGAAAAAGGGTTCCATCCTGGGACATCCCGTGGTCTTGCAGTCAGAAGATGATGGCTGTGCCGGTCCGCCTTCCGTAGCAATCGCCGAAAAATTGTGCAATGATCCTTTAATAGTGGGCCTTGTAGGCTATATGTGCAGCGGCGGCAGCAAACCTGCCTCGGATATCCATAACAAATACAAGGTAGTCATGGTCTCTCCATCCTCAACGGCCCTTGAGTTGACGGCCCGAGGGATTCCCATCTTTTTCCGCACATGCTGGAACGATAAAATCCAGGCCAAAAGGGCCGCCTCTTTCGCCTATAGCCGCAACTGGACGAAAGTAGCCGTTATTCATGACAAATCGGACTACGGACAAAGTCTCGGTGAGGCCTTTGCTGAGCATATCAGACAAAAAAACGGCACAATCCTTGCTTTTGAGGGTGTCACACGGGGGGATAAGGATTTTTCACCCGTGCTGACCAAGATTAAGCCATTAAAACCGCAACTGATATATTTCGGCGGTATGGCCGCAGAAGGAGTCCTTATTGCCCGGCAGATGAAACGGGTGGGTCTGAGAAAGACCCATTTTATGAGCGACGACGGGTGTTATACGGAAAAAGATTTTATTCTGGCCGGAGGAAAGGCCACTAACGGTTGTTATGTCACCTACGCCAAGCAACCTGATCCGGAATGGGTTAAAAAATTTACGGCCAAATACGGACCAAGACAGACTTTTTCTCCACAGGCTTACGATGCAGCAAATATCCTCATGCTGGCCGTTGAAAAAGCTGCGCGCAAGCAACCCGACGGAAGTCTTACCATTGGGAAAAAGGCCCTCAGGAATGCCGTGGCTGATACAAAATATAACGGCATCACCGGTGAAATATCCTTCGACCCTTACGGCGACCGAACAGGCTCAGTGGTCGTGATCTACAAAGTGGTTGAAGAAAACGGAAAACGCTTTTTCAAGCAGATGGTCTTCTAACCAAACGTGAGTTGTCCATTGCCGGCTCACATTTGAAAACATGACAAGAAAAAACTTTCTCATATGGTGTCATGTCCTATCTCCTCAATCCTGAAGTCATCATCGATCAGGTTATCAACGGGCTCACAATTGGCGGGATCTACGCCCTGATTGCCCTTGGATATACACTTGTCTATGGAATCCTCTTCATGATTAATTTCGCCCACGGTGAAATTTTCATGTTCGGATCTTTCGGTGGATTCGCAACACTTACATATTCTGTAAACAGCGGCATCGCTGATTCTCATCCCGGCCTTTCAATCATCATTGCCTTCCTGGTCGCAATGATTATCTCTTCCGCGCTCGGCGCGCTATTGGAGCGTATTGCATACAGACCTCTTAGAAACGCCCCTCGCCTTGTCCCCCTTATCAGTGCAATCGGTGCGTCAATTTTTCTCCAGAACGTCATGATGCTTATAATCAAAGCACGCATGCAGGTCTATCCCGATATTATACAGGAACAATTTATTGAGATCGGTTCGGTCAGCATTTCCCATTTTCAGATCTTTATCATTTTTGGGTCTGTTTTGCTCATGGTATTCCTCTATCTCTTTATCCAGAAGACCAAAACAGGTAAGGCCATGAGGGCGGTAGCGGAAGACAGGGAGGCAGCCTCGCTTATGGGAATCGATGTGAACCGGATCATCCTGACCACCTTTATTATCGGTTCCGCTCTCGCGGCTGCGGCGGGCGTTATGGTAGGCATTTATTATACACAGATCAACCATATGATGGGCTTTATCCCAGGAATCAAAGCCTTTACCGCTGCCGTCCTGGGCGGCATCGGAAACGTCCCGGGTGCTATGTTAGGTGGGTTTTTTTTGGGGATAGCAGAAGCCTTCGGGGTCTTGATTATGCCGGCGGAATATAAGGATGTGATTGCCTTCGGCCTGCTTGTCCTCGTACTGATTTTCAGACCAAGTGGGATATTGGGAGAGGTGGTCTCGGAAAGGTCCTGATTCGAATGCAAAAACACAAAAAAACAAAATTTTTCTTATCAAATCTCAACTTTTCGTCAACTGCACTCACCATTGCGCTTTTCCTGTTCCTTGCGCTCTTGCCCCCTTTATTGGGTAATTACTGGACACAAGTTTTGGGTGATATCGGAATATATGTCATGCTGGGTATCGGTCTTAACGTGGTTGTCGGTTTTGCAGGACTCCTCGACCTGGGTTATGTAGCGTTCTATGCCATTGGTGCCTATGGATATGGCCTGCTGGCCTCGCCACACTTTGGAATCCATATTCCCTTTTGGCTAATGCTCCCAGCCTGCGTGGCCCTTGCCGCAGGAGGCGGGGCCCTGCTCGGCATCCCTGTCCTGCGAATGCGTGGCGATTATTTAGCCATTGTAACCTTGGGTTTTGGCGAAATCATCCGCATTGTCCTCAACAACATGGATTCGGTAACCAACGGGCCCAGAGGACTTTTGAGAATAGATCCCCCCTCAATTGGGGATTTTATCGTGAACAGTCCTTTCAGATGGTACTATCTGATCCTTGTCGGAATTCTTTTGTCCACATTTGTTGCCGATCGCCTTAACAATTCCCGTATCGGAAGGGCCTGGATAGCTATGCGCGAAGACCAAGACGCCGCCGCAATCATGGGAATCAATATCCTGAAATACAAGTTGCTTGCTTTCGCCATTGGCGCATCATTCGCAGGGATTGGTGGTGCCATCTTTGCAGCCAGACAGGGTTCCATCTTCCCCGAAAATTTTTCCCTTATGGTTTCTATTAATGTCTTGTGCCTTATAATCATTGGGGGAATGGGAAGCATTCCGGGTGTTATCCTGGGGTCCGTCATCCTGATCGGCCTACCGGAGGTGTTGCGCGGGATAGAGCAATACAGAATGCTAGCCTTTGGAGGACTGCTGGTTATAATGATGATCTTCCGTCCTACGGGCTTCATACCTTCCACGAGAAGGAAAATGGAATTCAAAAATAACAAATCCGAATCCTTAATCACAGGGGTTAACGAATAATTGTATATTCTCAAAAATTCGCGTATTTTATCTGTGCTCATTTTTAGTGGTTGCCCTTCGAACCCGCCCTTGCCATGTCGGAGGAGGGCATGACGCTGAGCGCAAAGGCATAATTCTTTTTTTACAGTTATTTCAGAAATTTGTAAAGTTTCCAATGCAATAATTATTATGACGATTCTGTTACAGACAAAAAACCTAACAAAAAGCTTCGGTGGGCTTACTGCGCTGAATATGTTCGATTTTGAGGTTCATTCAGGCATGATCGCAGGGCTTATCGGGCCAAACGGTGCGGGCAAAACAACCCTTTTTAACTGCTTGACCGGGGTCTATCCGTGGGATAGCGGCACTATTCTCTTTTTAAACCAAAGTATCAACGGAATCAAAAGCCATGGAATAACGTCCTTGGGTATCTCCAGAACCTTCCAGAATATCCGACTTTTTAATAACATGACCGCCCTTGAAAATATCCTGGTCGGACAACACTGTCGAATGAAAGCGGGGGTGTGGGGAGCCATCACGCGTAACGGCCCTGCTATGGAGGAAGCCAAACGCGCCTACGTAAAGGCACAGGAACTCTTGGAATTTGTTGGGCTCGAAGAAAAGGGCGATATCCTGGCAAAGAACCTTCCATATGGTGATCAACGCAGACTGGAAATGGCCAGAGCGCTGGCTACTGAACCCAAGCTGCTCTTATTGGACGAACCCACTGCGGGTATGAATCCTCTGGAAACAAAGGAATTGACCCAGTTCATTGAAAAGGTCCGTACGGAAATGGGCCTCACGATCCTTCTCATTGAACACGATATGCGCGTTGTAATGGGCATCTCCGACAGGGTTACGGTTCTCGATTTTGGCGTTAAAATTTCGGAAGGCAGCCCTAAAGACGTTCAAAGAGATGCCAAAGTAGTCGAAGCCTATCTGGGACGACTTGGAATCATAATGGGCAAGAAGGCCGCAGCAAGCAAATCAAAGGATGTTCAATGAATAGCCGACAAACATTGCTGAGGGTCCAGGATATTCATACGTATTACGGCAATATCCACGCCCTCAAGGGGGTATCTTTAACTGTGAACGAGAGCGAAATTGTCACTTTTATCGGCAGTAACGGTGCAGGCAAAACAACCATGCTCAATACCCTGTCAGGTGTTCTCAAGGCAAATGAAGGAACGATTTCATTTCGCGGATCGCGCATTGACCGGCTTTCGCCCCACAAAATAGTGCGCATAGGGATTTCCCAGGTGCCGGAAGGCAGAAAAATCTTCTCCCGCCTGAGCGTCAGCGAAAACCTTGAAATGGGAGCCTTTATCCGAGACGACAAAACAACAATTAAAACAGATATGGATAGCGCTTTTGATCTGTTCCCCAGGTTGAAGGAAAGACGACTCCAGATTGCCGGTACTCTCTCAGGTGGTGAGCAGCAGATGTTAGCCATTGCCAGGGCTTTTATGGCCCGCCCCCAACTCCTGCTCCTTGACGAACCATCCATGGGTCTTTCACCCCTCTTGGTTGAGACCATATTTGATACAATCAAACGTATCAACAAGGAGGGGACCGCAACTCTGTTAGTGGAACAGAATGCCCTCATGGCATTTCAGATAGCGATCAGAGGCTATGTCATCCAGACAGGCAAGATTGTCCTGGAAGACAAAACGGAAAACCTTCAGGAAAATGAGATGGTCAAAAGACTCTATCTCGGTATAGAGGCGGATTGACAAGCCTTATTCAGATAATAAAAAGAGAAAAAAGAGGACCTCACGATGCAGGTAAAAAACACACAATATATTTCGCTAAATGTCCGGACTGACTCCGTCTTCTTGCCTCTGGCGACTTCTTTCGTTGAAAACGCGGCAGTCGGTCTTGGTCTGGGTAACGCCGAGGCCCTTTCATTAACTCTCGCTACAGAAGAAATTTTTTCTTATCTGTGCCAGATGGCATCGCCGGACCAGTCAATGGAGATCCGCTGTTCCAGCGGCGGCTATTATGTCAGAACTGATTTTCACTTCTCAGTGGATGACATCAATCTGCGGGCGTTTAACCTGACGACAACCATTTCCGTTGACGATGAAACCAGTCTGGAAGAGATGGGCCTCTTAATTGCCTCGCGGTCGGTGGAACACTTCCAGGTAACAGAAGACAGGGGAAAAGGTGTCCGGCTCTCACTGATTAAGGAAAAAAAATATCCTGAATCGAATGAAGAGACGCTTCCCCCCTCACGGCCATTGACGGAATTCTCCATTCGTGAACCGAATCCGGAAGAGGTTAAACTCTTCACAATTCTTGTGGACCAACTTTATGAAGGCAAGGTCATTCCCGGTTTTTTCAAATTTCCCGGTAAGGTGGTTGATATGTTGGACGAAGGGGAATACCAGGCCTTACTGGCGTTGGGATCGAAAGGCCGGATTGGGGGCGGAATTGTCTGGCACTGGTCAGGTGTCAATACCGTGGAGTGTTTCGGCCCATACCTCTTCAATCAGAATCCCGACTCAAGCATGGCTAATGACCTTCTGGACGCCTGTCTCGGGGCGATAGCCCGAACTCACGCCGTGGGCCTGATCAACCGGTATCCTACCGAGGACCTGCCTCAGGAGCACTTTGAGCCTTTAGGTTCTTTGACAATCTTCAATCAAGACGGGGCAACCACATCCCTTACATCACACTTTCGCCAGATGCGGGAAGATCCAGGGACATCTGTATGGTCGAATGCCGAACTCGAATCCTTCCTTCGTAGTGAATATGCGCGTTTGGTTCTGCCGCGAGAGATCCGCCTGGTAAAACATCTGGGTGAAAAAAAATCCCCCTTTTCCGTGCTCTCGGCTCACTTTGACCGCTCCCAGAGGATGGTTACACTCCGACCTATTCAGTCGGGGGCCGATTCAGAGGAAAACGTGGCCAACCATCTCATACTATTTGCCAAGGAATCTTTAAGATGCGTCTTCTTTGAGATGGATCTGGCTCTGCCATGGCAGACTGAATTCACACCCGCCCTTTTAAAGAATGGGTTTGCCCCCCGTTTGTTACTCCCTTACGCCGGGCTTGGTGATTTGGTAATCTTTCAGTTGGGTGATACCCCGCAATGAAAAAAATTCGCCTGGAAAATCTGGTACCCAGTTACATAAAGCATTTCGAGGCCTACACCCCAAGTAAACCTGACGATGAGCTGAAAAAGCTTTATGGTTGTTCCCGTTTGATTCGTCTGAACAATAATGAAAATCCCTTAGGCCCCCCGAAAGCGGCCAGGGATATTATTGATCGTTTTCCCCCGTCCGGTGCCGCAATCTATCCCAGCGGGGATGTGTATCACCTTCGATTCAAATTGGCCGATAAGTTCGGCCTGCACCCTGATCAGTTCTTAGTGGGAAACGGTGCAAATGAGGTAATAGGCTTCGTAATAAAGGCCTTTTGCCAGGAGGGAGATAATATTGTTACTGCGGACAAGACGTTCGCCGTGTATGAATGGGTGGCGGAATTCTCAGGCTTTCAGGCCTGGCTCGTGCCCCTTTTAAATTTCGGCTTTGATGATAAAGGTATGTTACGGCAAATCGATGATCGCACTAAAATAATCTTTATCTGCAACCCTAACAATCCCACCGGGAGTTATTGGAATGAAGCCCGTTTAAGAGACTTTTTGGATAAGATCGCTGGTCGACAGATTGTGGTCATAGACGAGGCCTATAGTGAATTTGTTGAAAAAGAGGATTACCCTAACGGGATCAGCCTGGTTCGAGAATATCCCAACCTCGTTGTCTTCAGGACATTCTCTAAAATGTACGCCTTAGCCGGATTGCGTATCGGTTATCTGGTTGGAGACAGGGAAGTAGTGGATATCATCCGCCGTACCTGTGTGGTTTATTCTGTTAATGCGGTTGCCCAGTTGGCAGCACTTGCCGCCATAGATGACCGGGAACACATTCTCCGCACCCGGGAAATGGTTCGCTATGGAAAAGAATTCCTTCTCAGAGAAATTGAATTGATGGGCCTGCCATTTGTAAACGGCGAAGGGAATTTTGTTATGATAAAGCTTCCCATGAGCGACAGTCTGGCCTATCGCAAGCTCATGTCCCAGGGCCTGATGGTAAGAACCATGACAGGATTTCGCTTTCCCAACTATATCAGGTTAACCATATCCAAGATGGATGCCATGGAGGCATTTGTGGAAGCACTGGCAAAGATTGTTCCATAAAGAAGGATATGACCCGAAAAGCCCATATACTTCCCGGAAAGGATTTCAATGTCCCAGCCTGAGAGGTTATTTACCAAGGAATTTATAGCCCTGAATGTGGTCTTCCTTTTCTCATTCTGCAATCTGGCCGTATTTTTCCATTTTCACCAGTATCTGCACACACTGCCTATTGCTCCGCGGTGGTTCGGGCTCTTGATCGCCCTGTTTTCATTTCTTTCACTTATCCTTAGGCCAATAATAAGTCCTTTCCTGCACTCCGGAAACGCCCGTAAATGGATGGTTTTTAGTTGTATTGTCGTCATTGTCTTCCTCCTTGCATATAGTTTTGCCCGGAGTTTTTTCACAATGGCCGTGGTGCGAATCCTCCATGGCGTGGGTTTTGTCGGTCAGACAACGGCCATGATGGCCTTGGTGGTACGCTTTATACCAACCCAAAAAAGCGGCCAGGCCTTTGGACTTCTTTCGGTCAGTACGCTTCTCCCCTATGCGGTCGTTCCACCCATTCTGGAGCCACTTTCAATGTGGCTTGGCGGTTTCAACCACGTATTAAATCTTACTGCACTTTTGATGCTACTCGTCTTTCCGCTCCTGCTATTGGTCCGTGTTCCTCCAACCGGACCAAACGGGGATAAATCTCTGCAAAAAAGAATCCGGGCCGCGGAACTGTCAGAAAATCTCAGGAACCGAAGTGTGCTGCTCCTCCTCATAATCAATCTCGTGTTCTTTACCGGATTCACGCCGGTATTCTTTTTTCTGAAACGCTTTGCCAGCGATATTGGCATTCAAAATGCCGGCCTCTTTTTCTCGCTGGCTTTCCTGACAATGATCATCATCAGAGTGACGGCCGGTCCTCTCTTTGACAGGTTGAGCAAAAGCCAGGTTTTGGGCTGGTCCATGACTTTGGTGGCCATTGGCTACATAATCCTCGCCCATACATCCGGCCATCTGCTGTTTTACGGATTGGGAGTTTTTCTGGGTTTGGGCTGGGGTGTGGCCATGCCCCTTTTCGATGCCCTTATGTTCGATATATCTCCAAACCGGTTTCAGGGTCTCAATATAAATCTGGCTATAGAAATGGTTGACGGCGGGTTTTTTCTTGGTCCGCTCATGGGCGGTATTGTCCTGTCCTTGTCAGGTTACAAAGGCCTCTTTTACGTATGCGGTGCAGTGACGCTTGCTTCATTGGTGCTCTTGTTTTTCATGGGAGGAAAGACTCAATCATGATAGCAATCATTTGGGCGGTACTGATAATTGTATGTCTGACTCTGGCCCTGGAAATAGGGTGCAGGCTCTATCATAAGTTTCATTTCTTAATGCCCTTCAATGCCAAAATTATTGCGGAATATCCTTACAAGAGCTTCGCTGAAAAGGCTGATCCTCCTGTATCTTATCGGTTCAAGAAGATGTTTCACTCCCCAAATCTCAACATAAACCGTTTCGGGCTGCGGGGGCCTGAACCAGCTCCGGATGGATCAAAAAAAAGGGTCCTCATCCTCGGCGAATCGGATTTGTTCGGGCCCAAGCTGCGCCGCGAAAAAGACTTATGGAACATCCAGTTGGAAGGCATTCTCCGGTCGAGAGGTTATGACCATTGGGAAATTTTGAACGGAGGCAATCCGGGATACAACGTGGTCCAGCACCGTGCCTTTTGGGAACAAGAGCTTTATCAGGTAAATCCTGACATCTTGATTCTCAGGATAGGCGGCTATAATGACATTTCCCAGGCTTACGTCAACGGTTCCCAATGGGAACCGGGCCTGTCCTGGCCATTTGAGTTTATACTTGATCTCGAGAGGAAGAGCCCATGGTGGCATGGACTTCTTGGACGCAGTTGTCTCTATTTTTTACTCCGTCGAAACCTGGCCGAATCCACGACCAGCCAGTTCAAGATCGTTGACCGCAATTTCCAGTGGGAGCGATGCAAGAAAAGCATTTTTGAAAATCAGAAATGCATGATAGATTCGGCCAAGGACCGTGGTGCTAAGGTGGCCCTTTCGAGTTGGGCCCCGGCCTATGAACTTGAAATGGATATAAAAAACCGGCGGAGAATTACCGCCCTTCAGGCCAATTGGCAATTCTTTATTAACAGCTGGGGGGCCAACCAGTTCGAATATTTCGACATTCTCTCCCATAAATTTTCAACCGATACAAATGTACCCTATATCAATGTGGCACCCTACCTATGGGGCCACCCCCGCCGCTTTGAATTGTATTACGATCTGGTGCACCTCAACGAAAAAGGTTACAAAGTTTTGGCCATGGCATTATTCAATGAGATAGAAAAACTGGGCTGGTGGGAAAAATAAAAAACATATTTTTAAAGACCGCGTCCTTTGTTGAATTTGGCATTCATAAAACAGCCGTGAGCCCAAAGATTTTATAAGCCCTTCTTATTCTATTGAAATGGTGAGAATTTTTTTTATATACTATTATATGTTAACAGATAATTCAGAATAATTTCCTGTTTGACGGAGGTTGCTATGATGCTCAAATATAAAGCGGTTACTGTTTTCGTTGCTGTCTTCGGCCTTCTAACCATAGGGATTTCCCACACGGCCTTTTCAGGAGAAAAAAAACCTTCAAAGGGTGTCGCCGGTCAGGTTCGCACGTCCTCATTGGGTATGAAGTTTGTTTACATCACCCCTGGGACCTTCACGATGGGTAGCGCGCCTAACGAAAACGGCCGGGATAATGATGAAAACCAGCATCAAGTCTCTTTGACCAGGGGATTTTACATGCAAACAACCGAGGTTACAGTTGGACAATGGCGTGTCTTTGTTCGCGAAACGGGTTTTAAGACCGATGCAGAGAACAAGGGCGCTGCATGGATATGGATTGACAGGGCGCAGCAATTGAGGGAAGGCCATTACTGGGATAAGCCCGGATTCCAGCAATCCGACGGCCATCCTGTTACTTGCGTTACCTGGAATGATGTCCAGGCCTTTATAAAATGGTTAAATAAAAGGGAAGGGAAAACATATAGATTGCCCACCGAGGCCGAATGGGAATATGCCTGCCGTGCGGGCACAAAAACCCTCTTCAGTTGGGGAGGTAGCCCTGACTGCTCAATGGCCAACTATGGCAACGGCTGGAGCAAGGAATGCAAAGGAAGAAACCCCATAGGAACCACCAAGGCAGGGAGCTTCAAACCAAATCAGTGGGGATTGTACGACATGCACGGGAATGTATGGGAGCATTGTCAGGATTGGTATGGGGTCTATCCAACAGGCAGCACGACTGACCCGAAAGGTCTTTTAAAGGGGTCGAAAAAATCCGTTCGAGGTGGGAGCTGGCTCAATTATTCCCGCTACATCAGATCAGCGACGCGAGCCTGGAACGGCCTGCAAAACCCTTATGCAAATCTCGGTTTCCGTCTTGTAACGGAACCATAGATTTTTCCTTAAGACCTCGCCGCCACAAGGCAGGAGCGGCTTCCAGGGAGATCTTTACATGATACTATTTTGATGTATCTTGCTGTGTTTTCAAAGGAACAAAGGCCGTGGGACCCGCAACAAGCTGAATCCCGGAATCAAGCTTCAGGATATAGAATTCAAATTCGGATTCGGTCCTATCCACGATAGCACCCTGTGCCCCTTTATAACCTTTTGTCATTACTATTTCCGTTCCAGGTTCAAGCACAACTTATCCTCTCAGAGTGGAGAAAACGCCAAGCCGATCCCATTTGACCATATCCTCATGAATCCTTCTGTTTTGGCAGCCCCGCCAGACAGACGGCGGGCAAGCCGCAGGGAGGGTCACGCATTTCTTTAACTAAAACTGAACCTCTTTTCGCCAAATAGCCTAAGGCACGCCTCAACAACATCCGGATCATACAGCTTTCCCTTGTTATCCGATATTTCATCCAATGCCCTATCTATTCCGAGAGCCGGCCGGTACGGCCTGTGGGAGGCCATTGCCTCGACCACATCGGCCACGCCTATAATCTTGGCTTCAAGGAGAAGCCTATCACCGGAAAGGCCTGAAGGGTAGCCGGAACCGTTTATTCTCTCGTGATGCTCCAGTACCATGCGCGCAATTGGCCACGGAAATTCGATGGCCTCTAAAATATCGTATCCTACTTTTGGGTGCGTTTTAATCAAATCGAATTCAATTTTACTTATTTTTCCTGGTTTGCTCAGAATTTCGGCCGGGATGCTTATCTTCCCCAGATCATGAATAACGCCTGCCATGTAAAGACCATTAATTCTGTCCTCTGAAAATCCCAACTCCTTGGCAATGGCACTGGCAAGATCGGCCACACGTTGTTGATGGCCGGCTATGTAAGGGTCCCTCATTTCAAGGGTCAAGGCCATAGCTTGTATGCTCCCTTCCAGTGCCTTCCTAAGCTTTTGCATACTATCATGGAGAGCCTCGGTCCGCTCTCCGACCATCTTCTCAAGGCCTTCACGATAGGCCCTGTTATCAATCTCCAGTTGCCGGCGTTTCAACGCATTTGTTATGCTGATCAATAATCCGTTTCGCTCGAAAGGCTTGATGATGTAGTCATAAACTCCCAAATCCAAGGCAATCTCCCCGATCACCGGATCATCCATGGCTGTTACCATTATAGCGACTATGTCCGGGTACTCCGCAAGGGCATATCGAACAAAATCCAGCCCGGATTCCCCGGGCATGTTAATATCGCAAAGGATCAACTCGAATTTTTGTTCTTTCAGCAAATTTCGGGCCTCCGACGCATCTGCGGCGACAGAACAGTTATAGCCGCTCATATCGAGTATTTGACTGGTCAGCCGCCGAATAGTCTCCTCATCATCAACAATTAAAATCTGCGCCATTTTGTGTCCCTCTTTTCCTTTCCATGGCCTTTCAATGCCTTTTCTGTCCAGCCTTGGCCTTTTCGTTTAATCAGAAAAATACCTTAACTCTCCATTTCCGGTCAAGAATATTTGCCTTACCGCACATGGCAACGGTTTCTTTATTCAGGATCTTTTATAGGGGCCTGATTTTAGGAATAAAACCTTTTGACAATCAAAGGCAAATGAAAGGCGAAGCTTGTCCGCCGTCCGTCAGGCGGGGTAGGGCACTATTGACCGGCAGATTCTCTGTGAAGCCAAGTCAGATTTTTACAATACGGCCCCTTGTGATGGTAGTACACGGCATTCATTACAATTCTGTAAAGGCGCCTTTATTGTCTTTATCATGCAAGGGCCTTGGTAACGATCTCAGCCACATCCAAGACCTCCAATTTTTCATCCAGTTCCTCTGACTTGATGCCGTCTTCCAACATCTTGGCACATTGCGGACAGGCAACCGCAATAATCTGTGCTCCGGTATCCAGGGCCCCCTTCACCCTGATTCTGTTGGGGCTGTCCATCCCCCCGCCCAGGATATCGGTAAAGAAATTCCCGCCGCCGCCGCCGCAGCAAAAGGCATTTTCCTTGTTTTGCTCCATCTCGACTAACTCAACTCCTGGAATGGCTTCAATTATCGTTCTTGGGGCATCATATTCCTTATTATGTCTTCCCAAATAGCACGGATCGTGAAAGGTTATCCGTGCCTTGTATTCCTTCAAGGGTATCTTTTTGGATTTGATCAGGGGTGCCAGAACCTGTGTGTAGTGATAGACTTCATATTCACCCCCGAAACCCGGATAATCATTTTTAAAGGCGTTGTAGGCATGGGGATCCAGGGTGATGATCTTTTTTACCCCGAGCTCTTTGAACTGGGCGATATTCTTTTCTGCCAGGAACTTGAACAGACCGGCCTCCCCAAGGGCCCTGACCTCGTTCCCGTCACAGTTTTCTTTCTCGGCAAGGATCCCAATGGAAATCCCTGCTTCAAGCAAGAGATTTCCCACCGCTCTGGCCATTTTTTTCGCCCTTTCGTCGTATGAGCCCACACATCCAACATAGAAAAGATAGTCCTGGCCGCGATATGTCTCAATGGAGGTCCCCTCCGCCCATTTGCCGCGCTCTTCGGCCGGTTCCTTATATGGATTCCCATTGATATTGATGCTTTTCAAGTAGTCTCTTACAGGGGGTGGGATGATCCCGCCATTGACAAGCTCTTCCCTGGCCGCGATAAAGATATTCACCAGGTCCTCGCTGAAGGTAAACACGCAATGTTCAACACAGTTGGCACAGGTGGCACAGGAGAAAAGGATCTCCTGGAAACGATCGCTGGTCTTGATTTCATCATTGAGCCATGCCCTGATGAGCCACATTCTTCCCCCGGGAGCATATGTCTCAAACCTGAATTTTCTATAGGCAGGGCAGTTGAAATCATTATAATCACCGGTAAATTTGCAGTAACCACACCTAAAACACCTGTGAACAATATCCTCGTATCTCATTTAGTTAACCTCCCAGTTTCCGGGATTCATAATGCCGTTGGGGTCCATGTTTTCCTTTATCATAGCCATAAGTCGGCGTGTGTTCGGGTCCATCTGCTCAATGGCCATCCTCTGTTCATTCACTGTCGGCTTCCAGAAAATGCCTCCCATTTCCAGGGCAAATTCGCTGACCTCGTGCAGTGCATTGCGGGTTCTTTCCATCATGTCAGGGTCGGCCCGGTTAAAGGTGAAGGCGAATCCATACATCATACAATGCCCCCTTCCGATAATCCTGGCCATCCCGGAGTATCCGAGGTCGTATTTCTCGGCCAACTCCATCACCTTTCCGGCACACTGCGGATATTTTTCTACCAATATGATCGGCCCTGAGTATTCAAACCCACCGCCCTTTTTGACATCGGCAAACCGGCTCACACTCCTCTGTGGCATGTCCAAAAGCGTCGGTTTCATGGCAGGAGAGACACCCATAAAACCACCGTCCTTACTCTTTATGAACGGTTCCATCGCCCGCCACACGGTCTTTCTTTTAAACTCAAGTTCCTCTTCCGTATCACCTGTCATAAATATGGTCATGTGGTGATTGTCCTTGAATATCATAGGCTTCGGCTGGGAGAATATATTGATATCCTCCACCATCTCCGTATGCGTCAGCTCGTAAACCATGTCCGGGATAAGATCATCCCTGTCGGTAACGAATATTTCCACATCCCTCATTTTCTTTCTGGGATAAAGCTTGAGCGCCAGTTTTGTAATGATACCGGTTGCCCCGAACCAACCCAGGAATAATCCGGATAGATCAGGCATCGGTGCCCCTTTGGAAAACCAGTCCTGAGAGATGGAGCATGACCCTATCTTGCATATGTCCCCAGATGCGAGGACGACTTCCAGTCCTGAAACCATGTCGGAATTAAATCCGTATTGCTGTGTTAACCTGCCTTGGCCGTGTATCATCACGTTTGCAGCGATCGTTGCCGTCGCGGGTGAGTCTGGAATACTGTGCCGCAATCTGGGATAATTCTTTTCAAGATACGCCTTTAAATAACCCTGGGATGTGCCTCCTTCAACGATGACATACCGGGCCTTTTCATTGACCTCAAGGATCCGGTTCATCCGCTTCATGTCGATGACAATACCCCCCTTTTGGGGAATGATCAAACCCGTCAAAGCCATTCCGGCACCCATGGGCACAATGGGGATTTTTTCCCTGTTTGCGAGCCTGACAACCTCTTGCACCTGCTCCGGGGTTTCCGGCACGACAACATAGTCCGGTTGGTGGGCCGGCATCAAACCGGGATCCCTTGCATAGAAATAGGCCTCCTCTTCCCTATCGGAGACGTATGCTTCTCCTACTATCTCGGCAAGCGAATGGGTGATATCACTCATACCATCATACCTCCATTTACTGTTTTTCGCCTATGGCCATCCGGCAAAGGTCAATAATGTGGACCGGCTTTATGCCTCTCTTGGCAACCTTGAGGCCCAAGGTACTCTGACATGCCGGGCAGTTAAAGAAACAATATTCGGCTCCATGTCCTGCCATGTCATCGATATTGCGTTTCTGCACGTCGTTTGCAAGGTCATAGCCGAAGCACATGCTGAAAATTCCCCCGCAGCACAGGGCGTTTTCATCCTGGTATTCCCTTTCAACCAGTTCAACTCCGATCAATTCCATGATATCCGCTACATAGTGATGCTTATCAGGACAAAGCCTGGCTGAGCAGGGTCTCTGGTAGGCAGCCTTGATGTTCAAGGGCGTGATATCGTCCTTTAATTCCTGCAACCGTTCAT
>CAZIXY010000023.1:0-19996 GCA_964543315.1 uncultured Desulfobacteraceae bacterium
AAGCGGATGGGGTATTAAAAAACATAATAAAATCTTATTAATTACTATATCTCCTAACTTGATAACTACAAAATATGTATGTTATCAGGTAAGCGGTGTATCGTTCATATGAAACAAATCCCACCTCAATTAGCAGCCTATATAAGCAATATCTTAATAAAAAAGCTATTCCGCAAAAGGACTATGTTACCTATAGAAAATGGTTAAGGTATTATTTAGATTTTTGCCATAAATATCAAAATAATCAACTAAATAAAGATAATATCAAGTATTTTATGGCAAAATTAAAAGAAAAGAAACAAAATCCACAACAACTAAAGCAGGCTTTTCATGCAATTTCGTTGTATTATGAATTAAAACCGGCAAATTCTTTAGAAAACACCACATTTAAGAATAAAAATATAAATTTATCAACAAAAAATGAGAATTTTAAGTCAATAAACGCAAATTGGGTCCCCGCGTTTGATAAATTAAAAAATGAGATCACATTAAGACACTATTCACCGAAAACATTAAGATCATATTCAGGATGGGTCAGCAGATTTCAGGATTATACAAGAAGTAAAGACACGAAATTGTTGACTTCAAACGATGTTAAGGATTATCTGACTTATCTCGCTGTTAAACGAAAAGTTTCCGCTTCTTCCCAGAATCAGGCCTTTAATGCTCTTTTGTTTTTTTTCAGGCATGTATTAAAGAATGAGTTCGGGGATATGAAAGATATTCCAAGGGCGAAAAGAAAACCCTATATTCCTGTTGTCTTATCAAAGGATGAAGTGGAAACAATGATATCAAACCTGACTTCTCCATATGATCTCGTAGTCAAGCTTTTATATGGCTGCGGGCTTCGTCTTTTTGAATGTTTGAATCTTCGGGTCGGCTGTTTTAATTTTGATGCCGGTATATTAACAGTGCACGATGGAAAAGGGAGAAAAGACAGGACGGTCCCTTTACCTGAGAAGATAAAGCATGAACTTAAAATACATCTGGAAGATGTGATTGATCTGCATCAGAATGACCTCGACGCGAAATATGCAGGCACTTTTTTACCTTATACACTGGAAAATAAATATAAAAACGCTGCAAAGGAACTGATCTGGCAATTCTTTTTCCCAGCGAAAACATTGACCCTTGTTCCTGAAGAAAAAGAGTTCAGAAGATACCATTTGCATGAAAGTCATGTTCAGAAAGCGATAAAACGCGCAGTAAACAAGGCCAATATACCCAAACGTGTAACCGCACACATATTCCGTCACAGTTTCGCGAGTCATTTGTTGCAGGCCAATTATGATATTCGCACGATTCAGGAATTGTTGGGGCATAGTGATGTAAGAACCACAATGGTCTATACGCATACTGTTAAGAGCTTGTCTATAAAAGAGGCTAAAAGCCCGCTCGATTTTTGAGTTCGCTGAATAATACAACTCCGGGAATATATACTTTAATTTCCTGCGGAAACTCCCAACAGAAAAGACATCTTCCGTCAGGAGGCGGATAGGCACAATTTGAGATGAGGTATCATGTTTGGCCTTGTATTTGTGTATAAGAAATTCTTTAGTGTAAAAATATGGTTAGTACGATATGCCAATGGTGCGGTATGTCAAGTGAAAAAGGAGATTTTAAGGGAATTTAGAGGTCTACTCAACGACGACGTTCTGGTTTTATTGGATTTTATGGCTCAGGAGGCAGGTCACATGGATAAACTTCGGAAAGTCGCCATCGTTACCGGAGCCGGGACCGGCATTGGCCGAAGTGCGGCACTCGCTCTTTTGCGGGAGGGCTATTGCGTTACACTGGCCGGACGCCGTGAGGAGCTGCTGGAAAAGACAGCGGCCTCGGCGGGAGAAGCCGCCTCCCTCGCGCTGGTTGTCTCTACGGATGTTACGGATCCCGCCTCTGTTCGAGCTTTGTTCGACAAGACGAAGGAGACCTTTGGCCGGCTTGATGTGTTGTTCAACAATGCGGGGACCGGCGCGCCGCCCTTGCCCATGGAAGATCTGACTTACGAGCAATGGAAATCCGTCCTGGACACCAATCTGACCGGCGCATTCCTGTGTACCCAGGAAGCGTTCAAAATCATGAAGAGCCAGCAACCCAGGGGCGGACGCATCATCAATAACGGCTCTGTATCGGCTCACGTCCCTCGACCCAACTCCGCGCCCTATACGGCCAGCAAGCATGCGATAACCGGGCTTACCAAGTCGACGGCGCTTGATGGGCGCAAATACGATATTGCGTGCGGTCAAATCGATATCGGTAATGCCGCGACCGATATGACAACTCAAATGAAGGACGGCGTTTTGCAGGCCAATGGTTCGGTGGCGGTTGAGCCGACCATGGACGTTGACCATGTGGCCCGAGCTGTAGTGCATATGGTAAGTCTACCGTTGGATGCGAATGTACAATTCCTGACCGTCATGGCAACCAAAATGCCTTACCTCGGGCGAGGTTGACCAGTGTCAGATTGTCGTGGCGGGAAAATTGGATACCATCCTGATCC
This sequence comes from uncultured Desulfobacteraceae bacterium, assembly GCA_964543315.1. Taxonomy (GTDB): domain Bacteria; phylum Desulfobacterota; class DSM-4660; order Desulfatiglandales; family Desulfatiglandaceae; genus JAFDHL01. The sequence goes on from CAZIXY010000023.1 coordinate 2,501, forward strand.
ACTCATTTAAAAAGCTATCAGCTATAAAACATTTCTTATCCTTGTCTTTCCGGACTAAATCCTTTTTTATCAAATTGGAAAGGGCCTTGTGAAGGGACGGTGCTCGCATGTCATACGGCTGAAGCATTTTATTTGAAAATGTTTTCAGGGGTCCGTGTTCAGCCAGGATAGTCATAACCTGGCTTTCTCTTAGCGGCAGTTCCTCAAAAACACCTGAAAAGGAGGGCGTCAGGGATAAAAGCATTCGCGATACGCCTTTTTCAATATTTTTTTCGGAAACAGTTTTCTTGTCGAGGCTGTCCAATATGTGGCTACACAACCGTTGTGCATAGTCCGGGTGCCCCTTAACCCTCCCGGCTATTTTTAATGCCAGCTTATCGGAGATGGAAACATCTATTTTCCTGAATCGAGTCTTAATAAATTCGGCCAGATCCTGCGGCTCGATAGGCCCTAGCTCCATAATCTTGGCTGCGTTATAAAACGGCCTTTGCTCATTGATAAACATATCTTTGAGCAATTCCGTCCTGCTCCCGAGAAAGGCGAATGCAATGCGATCTTGCTGCTGGATAATGGTCCGAAATTCTGCCTCGAGATTGCTATCAACCCTTAGAATTAACTGAAACTCGTCGAGAACAATCACAGCGCGCTTGTTGCTTTTCTTGAGATAGGAACTCAGGCCTGAAAAGGCATCTGATATACTGTCCATAGAATCTGCCCGGGACGATAATTCCGGCGATATACTAAACGATCCCGTTCCATTGGGCTCGTATCGGATGGAAAATCTTGTGCGTTTAAAAATCTGAGCGGCCCTCTTTATAAATTTTTCGATACTCTTCAGGTCATCAATAATTGCCTCCGCTGTAGCTCGGGATACCGCATGAACCACCTTTTCCGAAGAATTGCAGGCAAAAAAATCGGCTTTGCCGTAAAGGATTTTCTTGGTCCTGAGCTCTTTGGACACGGCTTTTAAGAGCGAAGTTTTTCCATAGCGCCGTGGACTGTATAAAACCACACTCTGACCCCCTGCCAAATCTCGCATTAACTGCTTGATTTCGGATTTGCGGTTACAGAATAGCTCGCCACTGACTACCTGGCCGAATCGGAATGGATTTTCCATGAAAACCTCCAAAAACATCATGTGAGCCCGGTGTTCCGGCAATGAAAGAAACATATTAAATTCACTCATGGTAAAACACCACGAGTCAATATTTTTATATACTATTGGTAGAATACTGTCAATAGATAATTGCATATGCCATCAGCATATAGATTAGCCATCAGAAGTTTTTGGAATTCTTTTTTATTTCTGGATTCCGGATCTCGCAATGCACGGCATTGCTCGTCCGGAATGAAAGGTTTTTTTTCATAACGACATAACCTCAGCCGGAAATGTTGGGATGATGAAAGTTTCAAAGCAGTGGGCAAAGAGGGTCCCGTGCGGAATATTGCATGAATGCAGGAGTTTTAATCGCGAAAAAATCTAAAAATGAATTTGCATGCAATCTATGTAAGTGATATCATATATAATTTGGTTGAAGTATTCGGAATGAAAGGCACGGGTCTTTTTGTAGATCAAATAGGAATTTGGCCTTGAGGGAGGTTCTCAATGGGCGATTCAGATCGGGTGTATGTTGAGGAAAGATGTTTCGGCCGGAGGAAAGAAGATCGGGTCCTGAGAGATCTGATGTACCGGCACAAACAACTGTTTAACTTCGGCCAGCTTATTACCTCCGAGATGAATATGGAGGTCTTATTTGAAGTGATTATGATTCAGACGAATCAGGTCATGGATACCGAAAGGAGTACGGTATTCCTGCACGATGAGAAGTTCGACCAGCTGTGGTCGCTCGTCGCAACCAGCATGAAAAAAAATGAGATTCGCATACCTTCCGATTACGGCGTGGCCGGTTGGGTCTTTCAGAACAGGACCCCACTGGTAATCAATGATGCCTATAATGACCCTCGTTTCTATTCTGATGTGGATAAAAAGTCAGGCTTTCGGACTAAAAATATTGTCTGTATTCCCCTCATAAACAAAAAAGGGAAATGTATAGGCACGCTTCAGGCGCTTAACAAAAATTCCGGCGACTTTACGGATGATGATAGGGAACTGATCTCCTCAGTGTCTCATTACGTGGCCATTGCGCTGGAGAACGCGAAGCTCTATGAGGATCTCAAGGCCTTGGATAAGGCCAGGGAGAGGGTTATCAATCATTTGTCCCATGAATTGAAAACACCCATGGCGATCATTTCCGGAGCATTTAACAGGATTTCCAAGGAGCTGCGGAAAGCGGGCATTCAGGGGTTGGATAAGCCGATAAAAAGGGGTCAGCGTAATGTGAATCGTCTCATGGACCTCCAGTCAAAGATCGACGATATACTGAATCAAAAACCTGTCGAAGAAAAAGAAAGGATTATCGGTATTCTCGAAGATGCTGCGAGTTTTGTGGAGGAATTTGGTGAAAAGGGAAAGAAGCAATACTCGGAAATATTGGATGCTATTTCCCGGCGTTTAGAATCCCTTTTTGTGGTTGATGAGATTCACCTGGAAAAGATCCGGCTTGGTGTGTTTCTCAATGAGTTATGCGATGAAGCACTCTCGGTAATGCATGGAAGGGATCTGGAAATTGTCAGAAATTTTGAAGAGAACATTGTCGTCAATATGGATAGAAATATACTCAAAAAAGTGTGCGGTGGTTTGTTGAAAAACGCCATAGAAAATATGCCGGATGAAGGAAGGATAGATGTTAATGCCGGAACAGGAGAGGACAATGTATGGATAGAGTTTCATGATTACGGTGTAGGAATCACGCCCCAAAACCAGGAAATGATTTTTGGGGGGTTTTTTCATACCCAGGATACGGACTTTTATACCTCAAAAAGGCCTTATGACTTTAATGCCGGTGGATCGGGTTCCGATCTGCTCAGAGCGAGGGCCTTTTCCGAAAGATACGGTTTTTACATAGATTTTGATAGCACCCGTTGCAACTTCTTGCCCCAGGATATGGATATGTGCCCGGGCAGGATTTCGGATTGTGAATTTATTTCAGAAAAGTCAGAGTGTTTCGAATCAGGCGGGAGCACCTTCTCAGTCAGGTTTCCTGCAAACAGTTGACCGGGGTATCAAGCATTGCCCTGAGGGTTGTTTTATATGCAACTGCTGGTCGAGGCTCGGCCTAGCACTCTTCTCCGGGACGCATCTATATTAAGGCTTTAGGCGTAACGAACAAGGCTCGGGGTGCGGAATACGTTCTATCGAAGAGACCTATACCTTCGGTGACTAAGAGGATACAGAGGAAAGAATTTCTATTTCAAAAAAACAAAAAGACCCTGTGTGCTCTGTGGGCTCTAGCGAAGGTAGTGAGCGGGCGTGAGAAAAGATGGTCGTTATCTAACTGTCTATGAGAGAAAATGTCACGACCCGAAAATCACCTGCTGAAAAGGTATCCCCTTTTACCGTTTGGCTTCCCATTTGGACCCTTTTTCCAATAAGGCTCATATCCGCATCGTCGGGATTTATGCCCACAAGATTACCAACTGTCCAGGCCCCTTCATCGAGCTCTACCATGGTAACAACATAGGGTGGTTTCATTCCCTCCGGCGCTACCCGGATGACCGTGAATGTACGCAGGATCCCTTTTCCACTCATTTTGGTTACTTCAAGATCGGTGCCGCTGCAGTTACGGCATACCCCGAGTGGCGGAAATGTATATGTGTGACAGGCATGGCACCGAAGCCCCAGGAATTCTTCCCGCTCAAGGCCTTTCTGGTATTGATCAAAGGTGAGAGTGTAGTCCATTTTTAACTCCTCAAGATAATGTTGCATACTGTTCCAAAGTCGCCCCCGAGGGTATCAACCAGTCCAATTCGTGCACCTTCCACCTGGCGTGGGCCGCTTTCTCCCCTGAGCTGTTCAACAATTTCAGTCACCTGAGCAGCCCCGGTAGCACCAATTGGGTGCCCCTTGGCCTTGAGTCCTCCGGAAGGATTTACCACGACCTTTCCTCCTAAGCGGGTCTCTCCTTTGGTTGCCGCGTCATAGGCCTTTCCGAAGTCATAGAACCCGAAACTCTCCAGGGCAAGGATCTCGGCGATGGTAAAGCAGTCATGCAGTTCCACTACGTCTATATTATCAGGTCCCAGGCCTGAACTCTTGTATGCCTGGGCAACAGCGGCTTCCCTCGCCCTGACCCTGGTGAGGTCCTGCTGCAGATAGAGAGGGCCGCCCGATGCCTGTCCTGTGCCTGCGATATATATCGGTTTTTCAACGAGGTCTTTTGCCTTCTTTTCCTCGGCCACCACCACCGCGGAGGCACCATCGGAAAAGGGGCAGCAGTCGAAAAGTTGAAGCGGGTCCGCAACCATCATCCCTCCCAGGACGGTCTCCACGTCGATCTCCTTTTGGAAATGGGCCTTGGGATTCATGGAACCGTGGTAATGATTTTTGACGGCAACCTCGGCCATGTGCCTCTTCAGTTCTTTTAGCGGGATGCCGTACTTATTCGAGTACATGTGTGATGCCATGGCAAAAACTCCGGGAAAAGTAATACCTGCCGGGCATTCATTCTGTGCCTGTGATGCCATGGCAAAGGTCCTGGTGGCAAAGGGTGTGCCCATCGTCGTTGCCCTCTCGGTGCCGCCTGCCAGGACCAGGTCGTAAACACCCGCGGCCACGAGAAGTGCTGCATGGCGGATGGCTACAGTGGCCGTGGCGCACGCCGATTCAAAACGGGTAGCAGGAGCGGATAAGGGCAGGCCTAACTCCGCATGTGCAAACGGGGCCATGTGAAGTTGACCCTCCTCAAATCCACCCAAACAGTTTCCAAAATAAAGGGCTTCAATGTCTTTCGGCTCGACGTTTGAATGGGCCATGGCATCAAGGCCGGCTTCGGCAAACATCTCCAGATTGGTCTTTTCGGATATGCCGAATTTAGTCATTCCCACGCCTAAAACGGCGACTTGTCTCATTGCGTTTTCCTCCTATATAATTCGTAACATCTTTTGCCCGGACTTTGCAGGTTGTCACTATTAAGCAAGTGCACGGCCGATGACCATCCGTTGAACCTCCGAGGTTCCCTCCACAATCTGGAGGAGTTTTGCCGCCTTGTAAATGCGTGATACCGGATATTCACTCATGTAGCCATATCCACCATGGATCTGTACGGCGTCGCTGGCAACCTTTTCCAGCATCTCAGAGGCATAGAGCTTGGCGACCGTTGCCTCAAATGTATGATTACGGCCCTGATCCTTGAGCCAGGCCGCCTTGAGGTATTGGTTTCTGGCTAATTCGATGGCCACGGCCATGTCCGCGAGTTTGAACTGGACGGCCTGGAAATTGAAGATCGGTTTCCCGAATTGAGTTCGTTCTTTGGCATAGCGTGATGCTATATCGAGACAGGAGTGGGCAGCTCCTACGCACAACGCTGCTATACTCAACCTGCCGGTTTCGAGCACCGCCAAATGCTGCGAGAAACCCCGGTTCGGGTCCCCCAGCAGGTTTTCTTTTGGAATGCGGCAGTCTTCCATGATGACTTCATGAGTGGCAGAAGCGTGCCAGGCTATTTTGTCATACCGCTCTCCCAACTGAAAGCCCGGTGCATCCTTAGGAATGATAAAGGTGGAGATAATGTTTTTTCCGGCCTTTTTCTTATCGGTTATGGCAGTGGCTAAGAGAACAGAGGCATGTCGGAGTCCGATATTGGTAATAAACTGCTTGGTGCCGTTGATAACCCATTCGTCGCCCTTAAGAACAGCGGTTGCCCGGATGGATCCCGCATCCGATCCCGCATCCGGTTCCGTCAGCCCGAACGCGCCTATCTTGGTACCTTTTGCTATGGGAACCAGCCATTTTTTCTTCTGATCTTCCGTGCCGAACACATAGAGCTCCTGGGCCACGATACTGGTGGTCACATCCAAAAGCGCGCCCAGGGTCATGTCGCCACGGGATATCTCCTCTATGCAGACATGCATTCCAACCCAATCGCCACCACTGCCGCCGTAGGTTTCGGGAAAGGGGATCCCCATCATGCCTAATTCCGCCATCTGGTCCATGATATCATAGGGGTATTCCCCGGTTTTTTCCATCTCTTCCGAACGGGGAGAAATCACTTCCCTGGCAAAGTCCCGGCACATATCCCGAATCATCTGGTGTTCTTCGGTCAGGTCGAAATTCATATGTGTTCCCCCTCCCCACAACCCCCATAAGCGCTAACTTATTTTGCAAACATTCACAGGTTGCATTTTTGAAAGATGAACGTCGAACATCGAACATCGAACGTCCAACATCGAATAAAAAAACAAATACCCAATACCGAACATTCAACCACGCCAAGGCATGGTTTCTTTTCAGCCCTTCGACTCCGCTCAGGGCCGTGAGCCTGTCGAACGGCCGTTTTGATACTCGTAACGAAAATCTTAATTAATTCTTCTGTTTCCTGAAACATATCATTTAGTAGTTAAGGTTTATTAATTATAGGCACTCGCTGAATAAGTTTTAACCATCTTTGGGTCTCCTTTTCCCTTTCAATGTTCGATGTTGGACGTTCATCTTTTCCTTGCTATTTTGCCGCCATCCTTATGGCGCCGTCCAGTCTGATGACCTCTCCGTTAAGCATTGGGTTTTCAATAATATGCTGGACCAGGGCTGAAAATTCGTCGGGTTTTCCAAGCCTCCTGGGGAAAGGGACCATATTATTAAGTGCCTTTTTTACGTTTTCCGAAAGCCCCTGGAGCATGGGCGTATCAAAAATACCGGGAGCAATGGTCATGACCCTTATGCCGTAGTCCGCAAATTCACGTGCAACGGGAAGGGTCACTCCGGCGACACCGGCCTTGGAGGCGCTGTAAGCGGCCTGGCCGACCTGACCGTCGAAGGCCGCAACAGACGCTGTGTTAACGACAACGCCTTTTTCCCCATCCGCATTAGGGGTATTTTTAATCATTTTTTCCGCTGCCAGTCTGATGATGTTCATTGTCCCCATAAGATTAATCTGGACGACCTTATTAAAATGATCCATGGGCATGGGACCTTCTTTGCCCAGAACCTTGGCGGGGATTCCCACACCGGCGCAATTGATCGCCACGTGAATCGCCCCGAAGGCTTGGACGGTTTTATTCATTGCCGCCTGGACATTTCCTTCGTCGGTTATATCGGTCATACAAAAAATGGAGGCGTCTCCTATTTCGGAGGCAACCTTTTGCCCCCTGTCTTCTGCGAAGTCAAATATGGAAACTTTCGCCCCGAGATTTACAAGATTTCGGACGCATGCCTCACCCAGACCTGAGGCGCCTCCCGTGACAACCGCAACGGAACCGTTTATATCCATAAATTTTCCTCCATATCATCGGCTTCCTTAAAACCTTTACTTGTTGATGCGTTAAGAAGCCTTTGGCTATACCTGGATATACTAAAAAGAGTGCCTAAAATGAGCTAAGGTTTGAAGTGCCTAAAGCTGTGTTCGGAATTCCTTACCTTTAGTCACTTTAGATCATTTTAGTAACTTTGTCCTAACAAAATTATCTCCGGTCACAGCCCTTTTAAGGGGTTCATAAAAGCCATGTCCTTCGTGAGTGGATTTGTTGTTCATCAGGACAGCCATCTCTTGCGTCTTTTATAATGTTTTACATCCTTGTAGCTTTTCCTTTTGCCTACCTGACTGAGACCAAGATAAAACTCCTTGATGTCTTCGTTCTCTTTCAGTTTGGAAGAAGGACCGTCTAAGACTATTCGTCCGTTTTCCATCACATATGCATGATCAGAGATCGAGAGGGCAATAAAGGCATTCTGTTCAACGACTAAAATAGATGTTTTTCGTTCTTTATTGATGCGTTCGATAATCCTGAATATTTCTTTTACAAGGACGGGACTCAATCCAAGCGAAGGCTCATCAAGAAGCATTAATTTGGGCCTGGCCATTAAACCCCTTCCCATAACAAGCATCTGTCTTTCCCCTCCGGACAGGTAACCGCTGACCCTGCGTCTCAAATTGGAGAGGATAGGGAAATATTGATAGACCTCATCCATATCCTTTTTGATTTCAGCCATGTCATTTCTTGAGTATGCTCCCACTTTAATATTTTCTTCGACACTCAGCTGTTCAAAAAGGGGTCGGCCTTCCATAACCTGAACAATTCCCATCCTTACGATCTCTTCAGGATCTTTCTGGTCGATTCTTTGGTCTTCAAACTCGATCGTTCCATCCGTCACCTCGCCCAGCTCGGTCTTTAACAAACCTGACATGGCCTTCAGGGCAGTGGTTTTGCCTGCCCCATTGGCCCCCAAAAGGGCCACGATGTTTCCTTGCGGGACGTCAAGCGAGACCCCTTTGAGGACCAATATTACGTCACTATAGATAACTTCGATGTTGTTTAAAGTCAGCATGCCTATTTTTTCTTTTTTGGTGGTGGAACGATTTTCAGGCTTGATGTACCAACCCTGTCCGAATCCAGTCCCGTGGCCGTAATCTTATAAACGCCGGGAGGAATAGGTTTGGCTTCTTTGAAATTGGGTTTGAGCAGCGGTGTCCAGCCCACCTGGAAGAACCAGTTCAAGGTAGCAATGGGCTTCATGGCTGCTTTAAAATTTCCCTTGCCATCAGAGTTTCCGACAGCGATCCCCACGACATTTTCGCCTTCTTTGAGCCCTTTCATCTTCATGCCTGACGGTAAAACCATCTCCACGGTAATCATCTCATCGGGGGCAAATCCTGAACCAGTAAAGGTTACAGGTTTTCTGATCAAGGCAGGAGAGAGGAATGTCTCGGCCGGACTTACTTCCAGCTTTGCCTTTGGGCCCACTGCTGATTGTAAGGTCTGGCATGAAATGGCCCCTAATACCAGGCTCGGGATAATAACAAACAAAAAAACAACCTTAATAATTTTCATTTTTTGCCTCCTTTCCGTATTTTATTAGAATTTGTGAAGGCTTACTGCATCAGGTGCCTTTCGCCAGTCAGTTATGGGAATAATCTTTCCGTTTTTAACCCGGTAAATTTTAACTTCCAGACTTCCCCTCCTGGAGGTGGGAGAGTAGGCGCATACCCCCTGAATGCCGTGCTTGTCAAAGCCTGTAATTTTCTGATAGGCCTTGTACATATCGTCAGGTTTAAGATTGTCGTAACCAACCGCCTTAAGGGCGACTTTCAGACCTGCCACATAGGTCATACCCCAAGACATGCCCATTCCGTAAACTTCATTGAATTTGTCCATGGAACCCCTGTGTTTTTTCCAGAGATCCGTTACAAAAGAGTTATTCCTGGACTCTTCACCCCTCTGATAAAAAGAAGTAATCACCGTTCCTTCAAGGGCTTTTGCATGAACGCCGATTCCTAATGCGGTAGGTCCCCAGTAATCACATGTCATTTGTATGTTCTTTGTTATACCCAAGGCGTGGGCGTCTCTGATAACGTTTGTGGGGGTAGGATCAACCCCGCCGGCATGAATATAATTTGCCCCCGCTTTGGCAAGCCGTGTCAGATAAACATCATGTTTGAGACTGCCGGGCGGAAAGAATTCAGGTCGAAGAAACTTAATGCCCAATTTTTCAGCATATTCTTTTCCTCCCCTCAAATGTTCTCTGCCATAAGGGTTATCCCAGCTGAGGTATCCGACGACAGGGGTGCCGGATTTTCCTTTGGCCTTCCAGTCAGCCATGATCCAATCCAGGGTAGCGGCAAAGGCATCCTGATAAGCAGGCCCCCATATAAATGTCCTTTGAATGTGGGCCTGAAATTCCCCGTCTCCCGGGACAAGTTGAAGTCTTTTGTCCCTTTCGATTAACCTGGCAACGGCCTTACCGATACCCGTACTGATTGAGTTAACGACCAAAAGCCTTGGGGTCCGTCTGTACCGTTTGTATGCAGACACCGCCCTGGCCACATCGTACCTTGTATCAATTCCAATAAACTTGATCTTGACACCATCGACGCCGCCCTTGGCATTGAAGTCCTTGATATAGTCCTCGAGACCCATATCAGCAGGGACATTAAGGCCTGCAATAGGACCGGTATAGTCCGCCAAACTCAAGTATGCCACCTCTTTTGCAAAAGCGAGGGAACTCAAAGTCACCAGGCCCATGCAGATTGTTAAAACAATAGAGAGAAAAATTACAGTTTGCTTTCTCATGGCATCCTCCTTTGCTCACCTTAAGGTTTATAATGACCGAAATTCTTCATATCGCCTTAACCTGTTTTTTACCGATTTTTCCGCAGGCGGTTCGTATCATGTTGCATTGAGACAATTCCATCCCCTTAATGGGCAAACGGATAAAGCCTGTAAGATGCCTTAAAAATTTCCCATCTGTGCGCAAGTCCCCTCGGTTCGAAGATCAGAAATATGATGACCGCCAAGCCAAAGGCGACAAGCCCGAGAGCGGCGGCAGGGGAAGAGCCCAGCCAGGGAAGTGCCTTGGCAAGAACAGGTGATGTAAACATGACAAGTTCGTTAAGGATTCGAATAAAAAGAACACCGAAAAATACCCCGGGAATGCTCCCTACACCTCCAATAATCAGCATGCCGACATATTCGAGGGCATGGAGCAGGGTGAATTGCTCCGAGTTGACTACCGTGATCAGGTGGGCCCATAAAGAGCCTGCAATACCTGCATAAAAACATGAAATGAAAAAGGCGAGCAACTTATAATAATAAAGATTGACTCCCATCACTTCGCCCGCAAGGTCGTTATCTCGAATAGCTACAAAGGCCCTCCCGACTTTCGTCCTCATCAAGTTCCTGGCAGCATACGTCATAATAAGCATTACGGTCACGATAATATAGTACATCCTCTCATCCGTATCGAATTCAAATCCCCCAATACTCGGAGGCAGCGGGTAAAGCCCTTTAAAAGAACCGGTGATATCCAGGTGAAGAATGAGCCAAATAACGACAAAGTGGATGGCTATAGTGGCCATGGCCAGATACATGCCTTTAATTCTCAAGGAAGGCGCCCCACCAATGATTCCGATCGCTCCTGCCATTATTCCTGAAAAGGGCAGGGCAATCCAGAATGAAAACCCGAATTTTGTAGTGAGAATGGAAGATGTATAGGCACCGATAGCCATGAACGCAGCCTGGCCAAAGGAGATCTGTCCACAAAAGCCGCTGACTATCTGCAAACCGAGTACGACAATAACACTAATGGATAGCAAGTTGATAAAACTAATGAGGTAGTACGATCCGAATAGGGGAAAGATGTAGAGGAGTATCAGAGCGGATATAAGGATTGCCCAGTGCTGCCATGTCCGGATGATCGCTATATCCAACGCGTAACTTTTATCGAATACACCACACGGTCTCATTGATTATATCCTTTCAATTCTGACGAGGCCGAACAGGCCGTAAGGTCTAATGAGCAATACGAGTAGAAGAACGACATATGCGGCAACATCCTTAATTCCACCGCCTACGAGCGGATCGAGATAAGCTGCGCCCACATTTTCAACAAAACCCAATAAAAGCCCGAGTAAAAGAGCGCCGAGCAAAGAATCAAGCCCACCGCATATGGCTACTATAAGGCCGTTAATCCCTATATAAGGGAGCATGTAGTATATATCCATCACGTTTGCCGTGGCGATACCTGCAACCGCTGCAACTATGGCTGAGAGGATCCAGATATAGGAAAAAATGTTTTTAACAATTATCCCCGTGCTCTGGGCCAGGCGATGGTCTTCTGCCGTTGCCCTCATTCCCAGCCCGAGTTTGGTGTACTTGAAGATCAGGGACACGGCCGCGAACAACAATATTGCCACAAAAAAGCTGATCACCTGATTGGTCGGAACGGAAAGGCCATGAATGACGAGATTGCCTGTTGGCAGGAAGGGGGGCAAGGTCCTTGTTTCCCCTTTTAGATAGAGGACAAAAACGCCTTCCAGAGCGATAAAGATAGCAAAGGTCATCAGGAAGGCAGCCAGCAGGGGTTGCCCTATAAGAGGGCGAAGGGCCAGCCTTTCAATGAGGAGTCCTAAGAGTGCCGTCAGGATAAATGCGGGTATGAGGCTGACCCAGAAGGGGAGACCCAGGCCGCCAAAGAAAAGCCAGAAAAAGAGGGCCCCAAAGGCGACTAATTGTCCATGGGCCAGACTTACCACATGGGTGGATTTGTAAACCAGGACAATTCCTGCAGCTACCAGGGCATAGAGACTGCCGATCATCAGTCCTGTTATTGCCTGCTGAAGAAATCCAATCATTTTTTCTCCCTAATCTATTTCATTTACGTGGATGGATGTCTCTATAGTTCCCTTTCTCCCGTCCCTGTAAGTCACTTCTGCTTCGACCTTATATTTGTTATCGTCGCTGTAAAGGGCGCTTATGAGTTCCTTGTATTTGTCTTCAACAAAGGTCCTTCTCAGTTTTCTGGTTCTCGTCAGCTCATCTTCATCTGCATCAAATTCTTTGTGGAGGTTCACAAACCTCCTGATCCTTGTCCAGTCGGGCAGGGTATCGTTTACTCCGGCTATCTCCTTTGCAACCAGATCAATGACCTCCCTTTTCTGGGACAGATCAGTAAATGTCGTATAGGCAATGTGATTGGCCTCGGCGAACCTGCCCACATTGTCAAGATCAATGTTGATGAGAGCCGTTACATATTCCTTATCAGGGCCGCCTATGACCAGGGCGTCTTTGATATAAGGGCTGAAACGCAGCCTTATTTCCGAATACTGGGGAGAAAATTTTTTGCCGCCGGCAAGTTCCTTGAGGTCATCCATCCTGTCAATGACAATAAGATGACCATCCTCATTCATATGGCCAAAATCACCCGTATAAAACCAGCCGTCTTTCATTTTTTCCGCCGTGGCTTCGGGATTTTTGTAATAACCGGAGTAGGGATATTTGTTTTTAATGAGGATTTCTCCTTCATCTGAGAGACTGATTTCTACCCAGGGAACAGGCGGTCCTGAGGTCTCGGGCCTGATGTCTCCTTCCCTGGGCATGCTCATGACACCCTGTTCGGTGCTACCGTAGAACAGACGAATGTCTATTCCAAGGGCCTTGAAATATTTGATTATATCCGGGCTGACCGCCGCGCCGGCGGAATAGACGGCATCCACGTTGGAGAGTCCCAACCTGTCCCTGAGTTGCCTGAACACAGCCTGATACGCAATAAAATAAATGATCTTCCATGGCAAAGAGATCTTTTTCTTGGCGTTTTTCATGTCTGCGAACCTAAGCCCTAAGGGGAGAGCGAGCCTGTATATAAACCGTCTGAGGAAGGTCGAATCTATCATCTTGGCCTGGACCATTCTGTTCAGGTTTTCCCACAACCTGGCACCAAAAAAAAGGATGCCCGGCCCGATTTCCCTTATATTTTCCTGAACGGTTTCGGGTTCCTCCGGAAAGTTAACGACCATAGGTGCCAGGATACTGCCTGAAATGCCTATCCCCTGCTCAGTAATCCACGCAGGAGGAATAAAGGACAGATATTCATATTTTTTTCCAAACCATCCATCTAACCGGGCCCATTCCTTTACGGATTCTACCAGCCAGCTTTGGCTCAGCATCCCGCCTTTTGGAAGCCCCGTAGTCCCCGAAGTATAGCAAAAGGCCGCGATATCGTTGCCTGTGCCCTGATCAACCATCTCGTCAAAGAGCTTTGGATGTTTTTTTTCATAGTCTTTACCACGTTCCATAACCGCATCAAAAGAAAGGAGTACTGGATCGATATAGGTCCAGAGTCCCTTGGGATCCCAGTAGATGACCTTCTTGACCTTTGGAACATGGTCCTTTATCTCAAGGAGTTTATCTACCTGTTCCTGATCGTGGACAACCACAAATGTGGAGTCCGAATGTTCGACATAGTATTTAACTTCCTCGGGCAAGCAATCCGTAAATATGCCGACGGCCGCACATCCGGCCGACTGAACCGCAAGCTCCGCCCAGAACCATTCGGGCTTGTTTTCTCCCAAAATGGATACCTTGTCTCCCCTCTGGAGTCCGAGACTGACGAGCCCAAGGCAGAAATGTTTTACCTTTTGGTAATAATCCGCCCAGGTATACTCCTGCCATATGCCCCTGTCTTTGACCCGCATGGCCACAACCCGGGAACCATATTTTTCATAATTTTCTCTCAAATTCTGAGGTAGTGTCTCAAGGGGCATCGTTTATTCCTCTCCCAAATAGGCCCTGATAACCTTTTCATCTTTTTTCATTTCTTGAGGTAACCCCTCGGCAATTTTTATCCCGAAATCGAGCACCGCGACCCTGTGGGTGATATCCATGATCACATCCATATCGTGTTCAACCAGGACAATTGGAATTTTCTTAATTTCGTAGATATCAAGTATAAACCGGGCCATGTCTTCTTTTTCCTCGACATTCATGCCCGCCATGGGTTCATCCAGAAGAAGAACGGCCGGGTCCATACACAAGGCCCTCGCCATATCCACCCTTTTTCTCTGACCGTATGGAAGAGAACCCACCACCTTTTTTCTTATGGCCTCCATCTCCAAGAGGTCAATAATCTCTTCTATCTGCTCACGATGGGCAATCTCCTCACGCCGGGTTGGCCCAAAAAACAGGCATCCCATCAGTGCCCCGTGTTTCATATGAATATGCCGCGCGGCCATGAGATTATCCAGCGCGCTGAGACCCGAAAAGAGTTCTATATTTTGAAATGTTCTGGCGATTCCAAGTGAGGCTATCTTGTAGGGTTTAAGCCGGGTGAGGTTACTCCCGCGATAAAGTATTTCACCCCTATAGGGATGATAGAAGCCATTAATACAATTAAGGAAACATGTCTTGCCCGCACCGTTGGGTCCGATGATGCCCAGTATCTCGCCGTCTCTTATCTTTAGGTCCACATCGTGAAGGGCTTGCAGGCCGCCGAATTTGAGCGAGAGATCCTTGATTTCTATGACGGCGTTAGGATTCTTTTGAGTCACTTGTCAACCCCTTTTCCTTTTTCAACCCTCTACTGAAAATGTCAATAGCGAGGGCCAAGGTCTGCTTAAGGTAATCTTTTCTTGGATTTATCATCCGTTTGCTTTCTTCCCAGAGAACGACCCCGGTAAAAATAGTCCATATGATATCTCCAAGGGCGATGGTATTGTGCTTGACAAAGCGGCCTTCCGCAATGCCCTGTTCAAAGATCTTGCCCAGACTCCTGAGGCATTTTGCAGCCAATTCGTTGAGCTGTCCGGTACGGTCAGGCGATAAATTTTTAAGACCGTCACTTGCCTGTAGATGAAATAGATTGATAAGGATCAATGGATCGAAGTTAAAAACGTCGTATAAAAGGTCTTTCAAGGCTTCCAGCTTCTCTTCGGCATTTAGGCCTTCTTCCGCATAAAGCCCTTCCAGCCTTTCCGCCAGGTACTCTAAGAGCTGGAGGTTGAGTGAGGCATAAAGGTCATCTTTGTTCTTGAAATAGAGGTATATGGCAGCCGGGCTCAATTCCGCCTCCTGGGCAATATCCTCTATTGTCGCTGCGCTGAATCCCTTTTCATAAAAAAGCCGTTTTGCGGCATCCAGGATCTGTTTGCGGCGCATCTTTTGCTGCAAATCCTTCTCACGTTCTCTTCTTTCCGCAATGCCCACGATTTTCTCCTGGAAATAAATATCATTCAGTTATATGATAATCATTAATATATCTGAATTTGTTTCACCCAGTCAAGAGAAGATTCTACCCTGCAAAAAATCAAAGGATACAGAAAGCTTGACTCCATTGTCCTTGGCCCGTAATCTTGGGACGTAAGGTCGGAGAAAGACCATTCGCATGTGAGTTTGACCGGTTGTAAAAAATGCACATGTTCGGGGAAACCAAATGAGTGTCCGTATTGAAAAAAACGGCCCCATAACAACTGTCATCCTGAGCCGGCCCGATGTACGCAATGCCGTTGATCGACCTACTGCCGAGGCCCTTGCCGAAGCTTTCCGTGCCTTCGATTCGGATGAGTCGGCGAAAGTTGGCGTCCTGTTCGGGGATCACGGAAACTTCTGTGCCGGGGCCGACCTGAAGGCCATGGCTTCGGGAGATCGCGTCAATCGCTTAGAGCCGTCCGGTGACGGTCCGATGGGTCCTTCCCGCATGGTGCTCTCCAAACCTGTTATTGCGGCAATTGCGGGTTATGCTTTGGCCGGTGGGCTTGAGCTGGCCCTTTGGTGTGACCTGCGTGTGGTCGAAGAAAATGCTGTCATGGGTGTGTTCTGCAGGCGTTGGGGCGTACCTCTCATTGACGGCGGGACTGTCCGCCTTCCTCGTCTGATAGGAATGAGTCGGGCAATGGACCTTATTCTGACCGGTCGTGCCGTGAGCGCCGGGGAAGCACTGGATATTGGACTTGCCAACCGGATTGTGCCTGAGGGACAGGCAAGGGTCCAGGCCGAGAGATTGGCACGGGAGATCGCGGCCTTTCCCCAAGTATGTATGCGAGGGGATCGGATTTCCGCCTACGAGCAGTGGGAGCTTTCATTAGAAGAGGCCATGTCAAATGAGTTTCGCCGTGGAAAGAAGTCCCTGGCCGAGGATGCCCTGGATGGCGCTTTCAAGTTTACTCATGGCGCGGGCCGTCACGGTTCCTTTGAAGACACTGAATAAATCAATTGAAATATTACAAATTAATATCTGAGGAGGTGAAAGAATGACCCTCAATCTGGACGCCATTGGGAAAAAGATCGGTCCTGTGACAAAAGACTATACATGGAAAGACGTGGTTCTCTATGCCCTCGGTGTCGGAGCCGGGTTTGACGAGTTGGAATATTGCTATGAGCAACAACTCAAGGTGTTACCCAGTTTCTCCGTTACAAGTGTGTTTGAGTTTTTAGCCGAAGTGGGAATGAGTTCCAATGCCGACCTGTCGGGGATTCTTCACGGTGAGCAGGACATTATTTTTTACAACCCCATCCCGGTCGAAGGGACTCTTACGACCGAAGGTTCTATCACAAATATGTACGATAAGGGACCGGGCAAGGGGGCCCTGGTAGTGGCTGAGGCCGACACCTATCACTCAAAGGGTCAAAAGCTTTTTACTAATATCTTTACCCTTTTTTGCCGCAAAGACGGGGGGTTCGGAGGGGAACCGGGCCCAAGCGAGGCCATTGAGTTCCCTGACCGTAAACCCGATTTTGAAGAGCAGAATGTTTCCTCTCATGACCAGCCACTGTTGTATCGCCTCTCCGGGGACATATTCCAACTCCATGTGGATCCTGAATTCGCTAAGTCAAGCGGCTTTGAAAAACCGATCATGCACGGCCTCTGTACGCATGGGTTCGCCTGCAGGGCTGTCATTAAACATCTTTTTCCCGGTGAACCGGAGCGCATAACCAGGTTTCGAGTGCGGTTTTCCCGCCCCATCTATCCCGGTATTCCTATTACGACCCAGATCTGGAAGATGGAAGAAGGCAGGGCCTTTTTCCGGACAATGAATGCCGAAACGGGCGATGTGGTGATTGACCAGGGCATTGTGGAGTGGATGAGTCAAGAAGAGATGGAAAGAAGAAGCAGACTTGGAGCCATTCGATTTGACGGGCGTGTGGCGGTTGTAACGGGGGCCGGTGCGGGTTTGG
>CAZIXY010000024.1:0-19375 GCA_964543315.1 uncultured Desulfobacteraceae bacterium
TGATGAACAAATACATCCGGACCATCTTCTTGCTCAATGAAGCCATAGCCTTTGCGGTCGTTAAACCACTTCACGATTCCATCAGCCATAATGACAACCTCCTTTCAAAAAATTTCTCACGGTTCCAAACTTCAGGTTGCCACTCTTGACAAATGGATCTTTCCTTCAGAACGAAACCGGCCCGCCAATAAAGACGAGCCTTTATTGATTTATGCCTATAATAAACAGTTTTTAAATAAAATCAAGTTATTTGTCCTTTTATTCACCGAGCTTGGCCATCAATTCTGCAGTGACCTCTTGTACTCCCGGTTTTCCATCCAGTTCAATGATCTTTGGGTTACTTTCTTTTTCTGAAAGCTCCTTGTAGAAATTTATCGCCGCCGTGGTGCCGGTCTCAGTGTCGTAGTATATGTCATGACGTTGATCAATGGCCTCTTCATCCTGGTCATCGGACCGGGTCTTCAATTCACCGCCGCAGACCCTACACTTATCGCCATCAGGCTTGATGGCGTCTATATAAATATTGTTTGGATGGCTGTTGTCATTAACACACAAACGACGTCCCATGATGCGGTTTTTGGCAATCTGCCTGTCAAGAACCATATCAATAACAATATCGAGATTGATACCTGCCTCTTTAAGGGCCTTGTCCAGTTCCTGAGCCTGTGTTAGATTCCTGGGAAAGCCATCCAGTAACCACCCGTTCTTGCAGTCATCTTCCTTGAGACGATCCAGAATCATCGGGACCGTGATGCTGTCGGGCACCAGTTCGCCTTTGTCTATGTAGCCTTTGGACTCCTTTCCGAGATCCGTGCCCGCAGAAATATTTTCCCTGAAAATCACTCCCGTTTCAATGTGAGGAATACCCAGCTTTTCCTTGACTTTTGCACCCTGAGTCCCTTTGCCGCTTCCATTGGGGCCGAAAAACAGAATTTTCATCTTTTCATCTCCTTAAATAAAGAATTTTTTATTTTGTATTTAAACTGACAGACGAAAAATATTTTAAAGACAGTGGCATTGTCAAGATATTATAATTCGGGAGGTTATCAAGCTTGATCAAGACTGACAGAGAAATGCCGGCATCAAATCATGTCCATTTTCAAAAATGGTGCCGGATTTTTGGGCGGCTTTCTCCGTGAACCCGGGACCGTCGGACGATGACGCCAACTCTTCTTTTCCCGCAAAGGCGAATGGGGCGGGCTCTCTGGTATGTGTCCTTTTAATAACAGGTGTAAAATGGTCGCTCACAACCATTACTCTATAGTCCTCGAAATTTTCCAATCCTTCAAGCACAGTTCCAACAACCTTTTGGTCAAAATTTTCAATAGCCTGTATCTTTTGCCGGAAATTGCCGTTGTGGCCGGCCTCATCAGGCGCCTCCACATGAAGGAAAATGAAATCCAGGTCCTTTAGTCCCTCCAGCGCCGCTTCGGCTTTTCCCAGATAATTGGTATCAAGATAGCCTGTTGCACCCTTGACATAAATCGGAGCAAAACCGGCATAAACACCTATACCTCTCAAAAGATCCACTGCAGAAATGACTCCCCCCTTCAGCCCATATTTACTTTCGAATAAAACAAGCTTCGGAGCCTTTCCCTGTCCCCATAACCATATGGAATTAGCCTCGTATAGATCCTTGTTTTTTCTTTCAATATTTGCTGGATGGTCCTTTAATATTTCCCAGGAGAAACGGATAAAGCCAGGAATCGGGTTCTTCCCGGATCGCTTCAGATATGACGCCATATTCTGGTCCAGGACATCATGGGGGGGGATAGTTTCAGCCTCCTCAGGACCTCTATCCCACACGAGAAGATGTCTGTATGCGATGCCGGGAAAAATTTTCACCCCAGGCTCTATAACTTTCTGCGCAAAGGTCTCGACGATCGGCCTTGCCTCTGCCGTTGATATGTCTCCTGAACTGTGGCTCTTCATCAGGATCTCATTATCCGATTTCCAGTCCAGTGTGACAAGATTCATTCGAAAGGCAACATCATCAGGTTTCAAATGGACTCCCATGCTTGCGGCCTCGAAAGGAGCCCGTCCCGTATGATAAAGCTCCGGATCATATCCTAAAAGAGAAAGATTAGCCACGTCACTGCCAGGATCCTTGCAATCCGGAATAGTCTTAACACAGCCTATTCGACACGCTGAAATCTTGTCCATATGGGGGGTCTGAGCGACCTCAAGCGGTGTCTTGCCGCCCAGTTCCCGGATAGGATAATCGGCCATCCCGTCTCCCACCAAAATGACATATTTTGTTGCTTTAGAATCACTCATCTTTCTCAATCCACAGTCCAAATTATCATGACTCAACACGGATTAGAACCGTCTTATTGGTCAGGACGTCAAGCTCGTCTATCAAAGATATCGCCTTTTGCACGTTGCTTTCCCGTGCCTCATGGGTCAGCATGATAATAGGCACAGATCCGGCGATCTCTCTGCCTTCCTGAATCACGGACGATATGCTGATCTGATTTTCACCTAAGATGCCGGCTATCTTCGAAAGGACGCCGGGCCTGTCCAGGGCCGAAAACCTGAAGTAATAAGCACTGGTCAATTCCTGTATGGGACTAATAAGAATCTGTCTTTCAGGAGAATGGACATAACCGAGGGGGGGTATACGACCCTTCGACTCGGTCCTTATATGCCTTACCAGGCTCACGATATCCGATACGACTGCACTTCCCGTAGGCCTTCTACCGGCGCCTAGTCCGTAGTATAGATTCGGACCCACAAAATCTCCCTCAAGATAAATGGCATTATAGGCCTCATTGACATTAGCCAAAATATGGCTGTTTGGAATCATGGTGGGATGGACTCTTGCCTCCAAACGATCTCCCAGATCCCTGGCGATTGCCAATAATTTAACCTTGTACCCGAATTCACCGGCAAAACGTATATCATCCGGGGTCAAAGCATCAATGCCCTCCTTGAAGATACCTTTAAAAGATACCGGGACCCCGAATGCGAGGGA
Organism: uncultured Desulfobacteraceae bacterium; assembly: GCA_964543315.1. Classification (GTDB taxonomy): domain Bacteria; phylum Desulfobacterota; class DSM-4660; order Desulfatiglandales; family Desulfatiglandaceae; genus JAFDHL01. Next base: position 2,975 of record CAZIXY010000024.1, read on the forward strand.
AATAAGGATAGCCAATTTATGGACTGTGTCCGTGCCGTCCACGTCCAAAGTAGGGGGATCCTCTGCAAAGCCTAAGTTTACTGCCTCACGAACGACATGGTCATAGGGCAATCCCTCCAGTGTCATTCTGGTCAATATGTAGTTGGAAGTTCCGTTCAGAATTCCCATCATGGTTTCAATGCGGTTGGCGGAAAGACCCTGCTTCATAGCGCCAAGTATCGGAATACCTCCTCCAACGCTCGCCTCAAATCCAAGGCTCACCCCGTTTTTCTCGGCTGTCTTGTATATCTCTTGCCCTATTTCGGCAAGCAGTGCCTTATTGGCTGTAACCACGTGCTTCCCCTTTTCCATGGCCTTCAGCATATACTCCTTAGCCTTGTCCAGGCCGCCAATAAGTTCCACGACCACGTCGATTTCAGGATCATTTATTATCTCTTCGGCATCGACAGTCAAAAGCTCCGGATCTACGGGAACCCCCCTGTCTGAAACAATATCCAGATCAGCGATCTTTTTGACGGCAACTTCGGTCCCAACCCTTTCTGAAATGATCTCACGATTCTCAGTAAGCACCTCAAATGTCCCGGCACCCACAGTCCCGAACCCGATGATCCCTATGTTTACTCGTTGCATATGCTTCTCCCCATGTGATTGGCCACAGACCCACACAGACGTACACTGATTTCTCCTCTGCCAACAGCGGCAGAGGAAAATCGGGTGCACTGCACAGGTCGGCTACAGAATGAATCGTTTTATTTCAGCTTTTGGATGTTTAAAATTTACCAAAAGGCCGATCTTATACCCCGTGGCCTTTAGGTAGTTCAACAACTGGGCCTCATGGATTTTCTGTAAGGAATCAATAGCCTTAAGTTCCAAAATAACCTGGTTTTCAACGACTATATCTGCGTAATACTCCCCGACTTCCTTCCCCTTGTATTTCACTTTAATTGGCACTTGAGCCTCGGCTTTAAGACCTTTTTCCTTTAGCTCGATCAATAAAGCATGCTCGTATACCTTTTCCAGAAATCCGGCTCCGAGTATACGATTTACCTCAAAGATTGCGCCATTAATCAGGTAAGTGAGTTCGTTTATATCCATCTTATCCTAATTGCAAAACGATAACAGATTTTGGCCGAGCACGTCGCTCGGCCAAAAGGTCCGTGTGGGTCTGTGGCTAATAATTAGAGCCTCTTTGGCCTCTTGTTATAACACCTGCCTGATTCCCCTTATAGCCTGCCTCGTGCGATGCGGGTTTTCAACCAAGGCAAAGCGCACATAGCCGTCCCCATATTCCCCGAATCCGATGCCGGGGGAAACAGCCACCTTGGCCTTTTCAATAAGCATCTTTGAAAACTCTATGGATCCCATATCTCTATATTGCTCAGGAATCTTGGCCCATACAAACATGGTTCCTTTGGGCTTTTCAATCTTCCACCCGATTCGGTTCAATCCTTCAATCAGCACGTCACGACGCTCTCTATAGGTTTCCACAATTTGTTTCACACAATCGTCCGGCCCATTGAGGGCGATAATGGAAGCAATCTGGATAGGCTGAAACATCCCATAATCCAGATAACTCTTAATCCTACGGAGTGCTGCCACCATGACAGGATTACCCACGCAGAATCCGACCCGCCACCCCGGCATAGAATAACTCTTAGAAAGGCTGAAAAATTCAACGCCGATATCTTTGGCCCCCGGAACCTGAAGAAAACTGGGAGGCTTGTAGCCGTCGAATACCAGATCCGCATAAGCGAAATCATGGATAACCATAATTTCATGTTCGGTACAAAAATCCACGATCTTCTCAAAAAATTCCATGTCCACCACAGCCGTAGTTGGATTATGTGGATAGGAAATAATTAACATTTTCGGGTTGGGCCAAGTCTGCTTGGTGGCCGTCAGCAAATCTTCAAAAAAATCCCTGTCCGGGCCGATGGGTACACTTCGCAGGTCTCCACCGGCGATAATAACGGAATAAGGATGGATGGGATATGTTGGATTGGGCGCAAAAACAACGTCTCCCGGGCTTACTGTCGCAAGGACAAGGTGAGCAAGCCCTTCCTTTACGCCTATAGTGGCAATAGCCTCTTCATCAGGATCCAGTTCAACCGCATAACGTCTTTTATACCAATCACATATAGCATGCCTCAACATGGTGATACCTTTGGATGCAGAGTATCTGTGGTTATGGTCCTTCTGTGCTGCTTCGACCAGCTTATCCACAATATGTTGAGGCGTGGGAATATCAGGGTTGCCCATCCCAAGATCGATAATATCCTCTCCCCTGTGTCTCGCTTCCATTTTGATCTGGTCCACCTTGGCAAAAACATAGGGGGGTAAACGATTCATTCTCCTGAAATCTTGCATTGTCATAATCTCCATAAATAGGTCTATGTAAATGTCTGCCGTTTATTTTCATGATTGTCAAGTTTTCGCAAATAGTTAAGGCCCTTCACTATACCTCATGTCTTGCACCTTACGCCGGCAAATTTCATCGTGCGCCATCAATACTTTCACTTGTTCGAATAAACGCGAAAATCGATGGATCAAAAATATATATCACTGCCCGGGAAAAATCAAACCCCAAGCCTAAAAATCCAGCATGCCCGGTGATTCAGTCTGTATAATATGCTTTAATGTTCTATTTTCAGGATTTGAAAGTTCCGGATCAGAGTCCAAGATCCGGTCCGCCTCATTTTTTGCGGTTAACAGAAGCTCCGGCTCCCTGAACATTTCTGAAAATTCCAGCTCTCCGGGCCCAGCCTGTTTAGTACCCATCAGCTCCCCCTGGCCGCGGATTTCAAGGTCTTTCCGGGCGATTTCAAAACCGTCGTTGCATTCAGCCAGCACCTTCAGCCTCGAAAGGCTTTCTTCGGGAAGTTCATTTTTCACCATAAGCAAACATAGGCCCTTCTCAGTCCCCCGGCCCACTCGCCCTCTTAATTGATGCAGTTGGGCCAAACCGAATCTCTCCGGGTCTTCGACCACTATGACGGTGGCCCCCGGCGCATGCATACCAACCTCAACAACCGTTGTCCCCACCAATAGATCCAATCGCCCTTTCAGGAACTCTTCCATGGTCGCTTCCTTATCCTGCTGGGGCAGTCGGCCGTGTATAAGCCCCACGCCGAAGCGGGGTGTAAAGAGTCTTCTGAGTCCGGAGTACATTTCAAGGGCATTTTTAAGGTCCCTATCCTCCGATCCTTCAATAACAGGGCATATCACCAGTACCTGTTGACCTGCTGAAATTCTATTTCTCACAATATTATGGACTTCCATTTTTCGCCCCTCATCCATAAGTATCGTTTCAGCCGGCCGATGCCCTTTCGGGTATTCTTTTATAACAGAGATATCCATATCAGCATAAACCGTCATGGCGAGAGTTCTCGGAATCGGTGTCGCCGTCATGACGAGCAGATGAGGATCAGGCCCTTTTCTGTCCAACAAGGATCGCTGCCTGACGCCGAAACGGTGCTGTTCATCAATCACCACCAGTCCTAATTTGGCAAATCTAAGTTCTTGCTGGATCAGCGCCTGTGTACCGATGACCAGGTTGACCTCCCCTTTGCTTATTTTTTCATAGGCTTCGAGTCTTTCATGCCTTTTAAGAGCCCCGGTCAAAAGAAAGGGGCGAAATCCCATGTCTTTGGGAAGTCCTGAAATAAATCCCTTGTGCTGTCGTGCCAGAATCTGTGTAGGTACCATTAAAGCAACCTGCCGTTTATTGACTATGCTTATGTATGCCGCCACGACCGCTACTACCGTCTTTCCGCAACCCACATCTCCCTGGAGCAGGCGATTCATCGGCCTTCCGCTTCTCATGTCCTTGAGCATTTCCTTGATGGCCCTCACCTGATCACCGGTCAGGGTAAAGGGAAAAAATTCTTCGAGCCTGGAGAGCAGGTCTTCACGAATCGAGAACACGATACCTGTCCTGTTTTTCTTCAATTTTTTTCTAAAGGCTATGTTGAGCATCAGCCGAAAAAAACGATCAAATATAAGCCTCTTGTGATAGGGTGTCTTGTGCTGGTTAAATAGATCAATGGAGGCTCCTTCGGGTGGAAAATGAAGAAATTTTATTGCTTCCCCTATTTCGGGAAGGCCGGTGCGAAGGGTTATCTTTCGTGGAATTTCATCCTTAAGCATCTCTTCATACTTTTCAACGGCCTGACTGGCAACAGATCTCACAACCTGTGGTGAAATCCCTGCAACCTGATGGTAAATGGGATAAAAACCCAGCATTTCTTTAATCTTTTCTCCCTGGATCAGCTTGATATCAGGATGAATCATCTGTCGCCCGCCCCTATCTATCCGGATACGGCCATAGGCCATGACTTCCAAACCCTGCTCTGAGAAGCGATCCAGATGTGCCTTCCTGTAGTTAAACCAAATTAGCTCCATGCGGGCTGTTTCGTCACTGATTATGATCCTGAATAACCTTTTCCCCCTGCGAAAAAACCTGTCTTCCCCACCCGATAAAACCTTCCCTAGGACCAAGACGCCCTGGCCTTCCAGGCTTTTTTCGATCGGTGTAATCTTGCTTCTGTCTTCGTAGCGATGAGGAGTAAAAAGTAATAGGTCAAGGATGGTTTTGATGCCCTTTGCCGCAAAAAGCTCGGCCCGCTTTGGGCCGACCCCCTTTAAAGTGACAATTGGACGAGTCAGTTCTGGAATTTGTTTGCGAGTGCTGGTATTTACTGAAATCATTTGAAAATTCACAGAGCATATCCCCAATAGCTTGCCTGCCGGGATATCGTCCCTTTCAGAATAGGCCGCGGGATTAGCGAGAGAAAAAAAAGGATAATTTTTTTGTTAGGAAGTTATGACTCAGGAGCCACAATCCTATAAACCCATTAACAAATCAAGATCTTGCTGACAAGATAAAAGATTTGACAACTAACCCATTAGATAATTAGAATTATGTATTATGTGAAAAACCTTGCTAAGATTCGCGTTTTTCCCGGAACAAACTCCTTCGAATGAGCCCACTAAGTATTTTCCATTTCCAGTAACTTAATGAATGAGGCATGAGCAAATGGTGAAAGAAAAAGAAAAAAGCAAATACGCCGAAGCAGGTGTCAATATTGATGAGGGAAACAGGCTTGTAGAACTTATAAAACCGATCGTAAGCAAGACTTTCAAACCAGGGGTCATCACAGAGATTGGGGGTTTTGCAGGTCTCTTTTCCTTAAATATTGAAAACTTCAAAAACCCTGTGCTTGCAAGTTCCACGGATGGTGTGGGAACAAAACTTAAAATTGCATTTATAACGGATAAACACGATACGGTCGGCATAGACCTGGTTGCCATGTGCGTGAACGACATCCTGGTTCAGGGCGCCAACCCGCTTTTTTTTCTTGACTACATATCCATGGGCAAACTGGATGTGATTAAGGCACAGGAGATCATAAAGGGTATAGCAAAAGGATGCCAGGAAGCCGGATGCTCGCTCCTCGGGGGTGAGACAGCGGAAATGCCGGGTTTCTATGCTGAAGGCGAATACGATCTTGCCGGTTTTGTTGTTGGAATTGCTGAAAACGAAAAACTTCTCGACGGTTCGGAAATTGCCGTCGGCCATCAGCTTATCGGCATAGCTTCCAGCGGACTCCATAGCAACGGCTATTCTCTTGTACGCAAAATCTTCTTTGAAGGCCTGAAAATGACCGTTAATGACCATGTTGAAGATTTTGGCCGGACCCTGGGAGAGGAACTTCTGGTGCCTACCCGTATATATGCCGGAGCAATAGGCAATTTAAGCAGGGACTTTCGCATATACGGCATCTCACATATAACCGGTGGCGGGCTTGTCGACAATCTCCCACGTATCATACCTAAGGCCTGCAAGACGGTTATTCACAGGTCGAGCTGGCCTGTCCCTCCCGTATTTTCATACATTCAGAAGGCGGGACGGATTTCTGACCAGGAAATGATGCGGACCTTCAATAACGGCATCGGCATGGTCATTGTTGTCAACGAGGAAGAAATTAACGAGGTGCTCTCAAGGCTGAACGCCATGAATGAAACCGCCTTTCATATCGGCTCGATTGAATCAAGAGGTGATGATGAGGGAGCCGTGCAATTTGCGGACTGAAAACCTGATTCAGAATAAAACGGCTCCGGTTATGATAAGTGCCTGCCTTCTTGGCATACCCTGCAGATATGACGGCCGGCATTCATCGTGTCTCGACCTGATAAATTCTTTGGGCTCCATCCATTTTATACCCTTCTGCCCGGAACAGATGGGTGGGCTTTCCACCCCAAGATCTCCTGCCGATATTAAGGGAGGTGACGGTCGCGACATACTCTCAGGGAAGGCGAAAGTTATAAATGCTGATGGATTCGATGTGACGGATGCCTTCAAAAACGGGGCCCGTGTAGCTTTGAATTTGGCCAGAATGGCTGGATCATTTATTGCAGTCATGAAGGACAAGAGCCCTTCCTGCGGGCTTCAAACTCCATACTGCGAAAAACCATCCGGGTTCGGGATCGGAATTGCCGCTGCGCTCTTTGAAACATCAGGCATAAAAATATTCGAGCTCGGATCACAGGATGTGTTTCCAACTCCTGAGTTTTTGGAGTTACTGAAGGAATCCTCTAATGGATTGCATTGATCTGCAACAATTGACGGACTCGTAAAAAGTCCGGCAATCCCGCAAAGCGGGAGGGTGAGGGTGGAACCATTTGAATTCACTTCAAATGGCGGGGGAGGGGAAGCCCTTCCCCGCCGAGTAAAAAGGCGTAACGCGACTTTTTACGAGGTTATCACAATTAAGTGACAAAACACATTAAAAGGAGTTAGCCATGTTCGGTCTTGGACCAACTGAATTGATTATTATCGCGGTTATTATCCTGCTTTTGTTCGGCGCCAAAAGACTCCCGGATATAGGCAAAGGCCTGGGGGGAGCTATAAGAGAGTTTAAAAATGTGAAACACGAAATCAGCCCCGAAAAACCTTCCGATGAAAATCAAAACGATAAAAACACATCCACCCTCGAATCCAAGGTCGTTGACAAAGTCATGGAGCAGGTACCGGGTGTAAAAAAAGTGGCGAAAGTCAAGAAAAAGGCAGAAAAGGTCAAAGGATTGATCCAATAATCTGGAAGTCTCTATCAAACCTTACAAGATCCCTATATGTTACATGACCCCATTGGCCTGACCCCTTTTGCAGATTTGGAAAGGCACTTTCCCGGTCAATAAATGTCGATCATATCAAAGACTTTTGGGCCGGATGATATTTTCCGCTTCTGGCAAGCTTTCACAGGATTTGATAAATATAAGCTTCATGATATTCTCAATATCACAGCAGGACATAACTCCGAGATTATGTCAGGGCGACGAGAAAAAAATTGAAAAAGATTAATGGCTTATTTTAGATAGTCAAGTAAATGTGTTTTTAGAACGTGTGTTGTCAAATCCAGTGAAGGAATTGCCGATGAGTATAATATTTTGACCAGCTATCACGATGATCTTGAGACTCAAACGGACCTGTCCGAGATGCGGTCGAGACCAGATTGTCCCGAAGGAGAAGAGAAAAGAGAAGGTCTCATGCAAATTTTGCGGAGCCGACATCCCTCCCCCAGACAAGTTGTTTAAACGGTAAATCATAAATAGCTATAAACTTTGGGTCAGAGGCCCTCTTTAAGAGATAACCGGGCCACACCATAACAGAATATTGCAGGGAGCTCGTCTTTCCCTGGATCCTCCTCGGCTTCAATAGGACAAATTCATGGGTATTACGACGGACATTATCCTTCTCATTGTTGTTGCCTTTTCATGCGGCCTATTGCTTCAAAGGTTAGGCCAACCCTTGATCCTTGGCTACGTCGCCGCCGGGATCATTTTAGGACCCCATACAGGAGGGTTTACGGTCTCAAATATTCGTGAGATTGAGTTGCTTGCCGAAATTGGTATTGCGCTTCTCTTGTTCGCTCTCGGGCTTGAATTTTCTCTCAAGAATCTCAAGCCGGTTAAAATGATTGCTATCATAGGGACACCCATTCAAATTGTTCTTACCATAGGGCTCGGTATTGGTATTGGACACTTGATGGAATGGGATTGGAAAGCGTCCCTATGGCTCGGCGCCCTTATTTCTCTTTCGAGCACCATGGTAATTCTCAAAACGCTGATGCACCAGGGCTGGCTGGGTACCCTCTCAAGCAAAGTAATGATCGGGATGCTCATCGTACAGGATTTGGCTGTAGTTCCGATGATGATAATGCTTCCCCTACTGAACAATCCAGCTACGGGGCTGTCTGCTCTTGTTTTTGCAGCCCTCAAAGCCGTTGCGTTCATCACCGGGATGATCTTGCTCGGAACCAGGTTGTTGCCACGTCTGATGGCGCACATCGCCAAGCTTGGTTCAAGGGAGCTTTTTCTGCTTGCAATCACAGCCATAGGACTTGGTGTAGGCTATTTAACACACCTTGCGGGGCTTTCCTTTGCCTTTGGAGCGTTTGTGGCGGGCATGGTTTTGAGCGAGTCGGACTACGGCCACCAGGCCTTAAGTGATATTGTTCCGCTTCGAGATCTTTTTGGTTTGTTGTTCTTTACATCGGTTGGAATGCTTTTTGATCCAAGATTTCTGTTGGATCATATTCGACAAATCATTATTTTGGTACTGGCAGTAAGCATAGGCAAGGGAATCATTTTCACGTTCATATCACGCATTTTTAATTATCGGAATGTAATACCACTGGCCGTTGGACTGGGCCTGTTTCAAATTGGAGAGTTTTCATTCGTCCTAGCAAGAGTGGGCTTATCTACAAACTCGATTGGCAGTGATCTTTACTCCCTGATACTTACCGTTGCAATTTTTACGATGGTTCTAACGCCTTTGATTTCAGGTCAGACCGCAAGGATATACGCATTGAAAAAGCGCTGGTTCCGCCATGAGGTACTCGAAACATCAAATATACCTCATGGTGGATTTGTTGACCATGTGATTATAGCCGGTGGCGGACGCGTAGGGTTTCAGATAGCGCAAGTTTTGAAAAGCATAGATATGCACTTTGTGATCATCGAGCTTGACCATAGAAAGTTTGAACAAGCCAAGGCATATGGAATGGCGGTCGTTTATGGCGATGCGAGTCATGAAATTGTTCTTGAGGCAGCCGGAATAAAAAACGCCAATCTTCTGATTTTAACACTTCCCGGACTTGTCGAAGCACGGTCGGTCATAGTTCATTCAAAACGTTTAAATGACCGACTCGAAATAATAGCAAGAGCATCAGGTCCGGATTCTTTCGACTTACTGAGGGCCTTAGGAGCCTCGGAAGTTGTGCTGCCGGAGTTTGAGGCGAGTTTCGAAATGACGCGCCAGTCGCTTCTCCGTCTTCGAGTACCACCGACCGAAGTGCAGAGATGCACGAATAACATTCGCCAGGAAGTTTATGCAGATTTATTTAATAAAGGGGACGGTTATCGAGTGCTTTCCCAACTTCGAGACGCTGAACAGCAATTCGATTTGCAGTGGGTACGTTTAAAAAAAGAAAGTCCCGTTGCTCATAGGTCGATAGGAGAAAGCGAAATACGAAAAAGAACAGGGGCATCTATTGTAGGTATTATCCGCGAAGACCAACTAAAACCTAATCCGGATGTGGATTTTGTTTTATTGCCGGATGATTTTGTTGCAATCATCGGGAGTGAAAAAAGCAGGAAGGCTTTTATTTTTTTAGCATCATCTACTGTCTGAAATAAGTAACGAAAAAGTTTGGAAAAGTATCGATTAATAGCTTGACCTTGCGTATAAATGGAAAAGTTCGTGCAGAATATGCATAAAAAATTTATAGAGCTTTTCTGTCCGTGATAACTGCTATCCATCACAGCTGCATCCGATCTTGGGATAAGATATTGATACCTTAAGTTCAGGCAAAAAGGTGGTAATGAAGTGGGGTGATAGGCTGAGGGTGTATGTGTACCTCCATCTTAAGAAAATATGAAATCGTTTCTTTAAGCTAATCCCTATTTTCCTTATTGACTTGGCTCACCCTTTTCACTACAGTGAAATGAACTCGATTCATTTTGCATTGACCTTTTCATCTCAGAGTCCTGCCACATGTCGACACCGCTCAAAATGTGCATATCTCTCTCCCAACAGGGCTGATCTTACCTGTTGGGAGTCTTGGAAAATAGCACCCGGTTTTCAACTTTCCGGATTGGATGAATATCCCCCACATCAGACAGAAAGATAAAGAAAAGGGGTGGTAACCATGTTATGTAGCCTTTCCTCATTAGACAACAGTCAACTTGAGAAGATCATATCCTTAGAAAAAGAACTGGGTAAGCAACTCTTGTCTTTCACATGCCACGATGTAAAACCTGCCGAGCTACAGGACAATGAAATAAACCAGATACAGAACCTTGAAAACGAACTCGGTTTTTCGCTCGTTGCGGTTTAGTCGTGCCCAAGACTCCAAAGAAACCATTGCCCCTGTTTTTGCTGCTGCAACCCATAGCCTGCTTGTAAGGATAGGCCGGGAATCTGACAGTTCCCCGGAGTTTCTTGTTGACATTTGTACCGGTTTCCATTAATGAAAAATTTTATTACTGAGGTGCTCGATTGAGCCCAACAGGGAATCCCGTGAAATTCGGGAGCGGTCCCGCCGCTGTAACCGGGACGAAAACCGCATCATGCCACTGTTCAGCGAAGTTGAATGGGAAGGCGCGGTGAGTAGGGTGACCCGGAAGTCAGAAGACCTGCCTTAGTAAAAAGCTACTCCTTTGCGGCGCAACAAAGGCTCTGGCAGTGAAATAATAAGGGTCAAGTAAAACTGGGTGCAGCCCTTCAGGTGAAATCACTTGAAGGGCTTTTTTTGTCTTCTTCAATGCAAATGAGGAAGCTGATCAATCAAATAAACGGGAGGGATAAAGGCATGAAAACGGGCATTATCGTCTACGTCGTGGGTGATCCACCTATGGATCAACAATCCGATTCCAAGGCACTTGCCAAAAATTTGAGACTGGATGCAGACAGAGTTGAAATAGCATCACAGCATCTTGGTCACTTTGATGTCCACGATGCCTGGTGGTCCTTGACATCCAAAGGGGCTCAACGCGTCCTTTGCACCTTGGCGGAATTCAATCCCCACGGCCAAATCCAGTTGAAAGGCCAGACGATTCGTTTGTGCGGTTAATTAGATAAGAACTTTTAGAATTATCAACAAACTCCGTACTTAGAGTTTTATGTAGTCACAAAAAAATGTTCCGGACAGGGCGCCACGGGAGGAAGAAAAATGTTTTTTTCTGCAGCTGTAAATGACATTGCTGAGATTTTCCTAATTAGAACACCGGCCATACACTTCTTGGGAACAATAATCGCCCCCAATGACGGTGAGGCTGTGGCAAGTGGAGTCGTCAATCTTAGTAATGGAGAAAAAATGGCCTTTTATTCCACAAACAATGAATCCGCCATCTTGAGTGAAAGGCTGATGTCCATATGCCAAAACATCGCGGAATTCTACGAGGCGGAAGTGTTTCATTACGATTTCCAGGCCGCGGATGGTATTCAATGAAACTGCGCAAGAAACACTTCGTCTTTCCAATGTACTGAGTGCCGACATTCACACACCTTTTCGGTGGTCGGACACATCTTAAATTTTAAGCCTCTTCAGGTTTTGTGTCTGATCTGGTATTATTTACCGGGATTAGAGGTGTCCTTTTTGCCGCAAATGCCAAATTTAATGTGCAGAACATGAAAAGGCCCCTTATAGCTTATCATCTCACTATCTTTAACTGAGACGCGTGGACATTGCTCTTCAATATACGAATTGCAAAAGGCACATCTTTCATCAAAAAACCCAACCCTTCACGGAGGAGTGAAATACCATGGCATCTCGTGACAGAATCGCAATCATAGGCACCGGTCTTATGGGCAGGCCAATGGCTGAAAGGATTCTCAGGGCAGGCCATCCTCTGTCCGCTTACAACAGGACCATCGAAAAGTCCGCCCCTCTTAAAGATCTCGGCGCCAAAGTCACAAAAAGTGGAATTGATTCGATTTTGGAATCTGATTGCATTGTGCTTATGCTCGCGGATTACCGGGCGCTTCGCGATGTCCTCTTCGGCCTGGACACTACCCGGGCACTCTCCGGCCGGACTTTCATACAGATGGGGACGATTTCACCGGACGAGAGTGTTGCTTTAAACAAACACATAATGAAACACGGTGGTGACTATCTTGAGGCCCCTGTGATTGGCAGCATCCTGGAAGCCAGGAAAGGGAAACTGATCGTCATGGTGGGGGCATCATCCGAACAGTTTGAGAGGTGGTCCGGGCTCCTGAGCTGTTTCGGCCCCGAGCCTCTGCTCATCGGCCGTGTGGGGCAGGCGGCTGCACTCAAGCTTGCGATGAATCAGCTTATTGCTTCACTCACATCCGCATTTTCTCTCAGCCTCGCCTTTGTGCAGTGTAGCGGGGTGTCGACGGATCGCTTTATGGATATCCTGCGCCAAAGCGCCCTTTACGCGCCCACATTCGACAAAAAGCTGCGCCGCATGCTTGAGCGGGACTTTTCCGATCCAAATTTTCCAACCAAACACCTTGCCAAAGACATCGGTCTTTTTATCACGGCGGCCAGGTTGCTGGACCTGGACATTGCCGGGATCGAAGGTATCCGAAAAATTGTTGAAAAGGCCGTATTCCAGGGGCGGAGCGAAGAGGATTATTCCGCTATTCACAACATCATCTATCCCGGTAGTTGATTTGAAGCGTTATACATTGGAATATATATGGCCTTATCATAGATTATAAGAGGTTCATGCTTATGGTAGTCTCTGCCGTGAGAGAATCTTCCCTTTACACATATCGCGAAATCGTCCCTATCTCCTCACCTTGCGAAATGCCGTTTTTTGCGGTATCCCCATGGCCCTTTTCTATTTTCTACTGGGAGAGGGCTTTAATCTTTTATCCGAGATGCATTCCTATACAGAGCTGCCAGCCTTTATGGCCCGGCACATTGCCCTGCTCATGGGAACGATCAGTTTTATTGTCGATCTATTTCGTGCCTTTGATGCCGCCTGGATGAAGCGCTGCTGGGCACCGTTTGGCATTATGCCTTTTGTGGTGAATATGCCCACCTATTTCAATCGCTTACTTGACAGTATAAAGGTAAAGCAATAAATGGGGATCCGATTCTACAGTGAGTCTCGGTTAATCACGGCAACCTTCCTTGACAACAGCTATCCCTCTACATCGTCCCTCACCTAAGACAGGCTGGGACTCAATAACCTGCATGGTTTTCCACGTGCCATGGCGGTATCGCAGCATAAAGGCCAGTCCAAGGGCACAGACATAAATTGTGACTAACGTCCAGGCGGTATAAATCCCGGCCTTTAGGATTTCAACAGCCATATAGATAGGGATGATCATCACCCCCAGAGAAAGAGCGGCTATCGTCCACATGATAAACCGTGTGTCACCCGCTCCTTTTATGGCTCCGGAGAAGATAAGATTCAAGCCGTCGAAAAAACAGAATACAGCCACGAACCGTAAAAGGATCACGCCTAGATTCATAACTTCGGCGTATTGGTCCGGAGTACGATTACTGGCCTTGAAAAGGTTGAGTAACGGCTCGGGCGCAAGAACAAAAAGCGCTGCAATCAGCATCATATAAGCGAGCGTAATATGCAGTGCGCTGCTGGTCGAATAGACGCCATTCTCAGGATGACCGCGCCCGATGGCCTGGCCCACGAGTGTGGCATTGCCGATGTGAAAACCAACCATGGGTAGAAAGGCGAGCGCTTGTATAGAGAGTACAATATTGGAAGCGGCCAGTTCCACATCGCCGATCCTCCCCAACATCTGAATGAAAAAGGTGAATCCAAAGATCTCAAGGAAGAATTGTATGCCGCTGGGCATTCCAAACCGCATGAGTCGGCCGAAGAGCCCCCTATCAAAAGCCCTCATAGCCCAGGTCCCGAACCTGGTTCGATTCGCCGGGCTAAAGATGAGAAAACTGAAGATGATCACGATGACGGCGGAGGCCGCCACGGTAGCTATGGCTGCACCGACGATACCAAGCTCAGGGAAAGGACCGACACCGTTGATGAGACAGTAGTCCAGAGGGATATTCACTGTCGCACCGGTTATGTAGACAAACATGACAGTCCAGGTTCGGCCCCGTCCGGTATAAAAACACGCCATGGCCGAACCCAAGACCACGATCCCGGCTCCCAAGGTGAGGATATTGAAATAGGTAACCTCCAGCGACCTTATGTGGGGGGAATGTCCGATCAAATCGAACAGGTCTTCTGATACAAAGAACAGGCAGGCCAGCAGAATTGCGGACATCAGGGAGAAGTAGATTCCCTGCCAAACAGCTGCCCCAACTCGATTTAAGGCTCGAGCCCCGGTATACTGGGCCACGAAAGCGTTTGCGTAATTGGCAACGCCCATAAAAAACGAGATGCTGGTAAACGAAGCGATCCCAGCAGGCAGGGCTGCCGTGATAGTGTCAACCGAGTAATTGGCCAGAAACATCCGATCGGTAAATTGCATGAGAGTAATAGAGCCCATGGAGGCCACCAGAGGCAGGCTGATGGCCAAAACATCACGGTAGCCGTTGGGGTTGGCCCATCGTTCTATCATGTTTCGGAAACCCTCATAAATATGCACTTTTATGATGAGGTACACAAAAATTTCTCCCAGAAAGAGCGACGGACACCCTCTTTCTGCACACGAAAAAATGGAACCGTATCACACCTTTTTTCCTAAGTCAGCAAAGAATTCCAGCCCGAACCTGTGGCTTTGAAACCTTTTCTTCGGTTCCGAGCCTCCCGGTCTGGTCTTTTCTACGACTTTTCTGCGGAGGAGTTCTACCCCCTCCGCATTCCCCTCACCCTTTCGACAGACTCAGGGCTCGGGGCTGCGGTTTCCCCCGCTGATAAGTCGTGAAACCGACAGCGGCCTCCCGTCAGTCACGTGTAAAAGGTTCCAAAGCCTTGCGCTGTCTCGGGATTTAGGTGTGGTGTCAATATAGGGTTCTATAGGTGACAAAGGCGAAGGTTTGGGGCTATTCGAAAGGCTGCATCTTCCGGATCAAGGCTCCTCCTTTCTTTGCTGCGGCCCGAGTCGCGGGCTGCTCTTCAACGGCCTATTGGTATATACTACCATCTTTTCCAGCAGGCCAGCAGCGAGGGCCGCCAGCCACCGTAGAAGTAGATGCGGCCTTGAGAAGAGTGCCATACCGAGCCTCCCGGCCTTTTGTTGAAATCAAGCCGAATGCTTGCCCGCCGTAAGTGTTTCGAAACCGGCCACTGGAATGCACAAAAAGGCTCAGGGTGACGGCTGGAAGAACATTCCGAAAAGACCCCTTCTCCCTGAAATCCACATACATGTTACCGCCAAGGATCAAAAGGAGGAGCGGTAGTGCCGTATCCCACACCATCCCGAGTGCCGAGATCACGAAGCCGGGAATGATACTTTCTCCCCCCACGAGGCGCAGGGTGGTTGCCGCCACTGTCGCCAAAAGAACCCTGTTTATGATTTTGCCCCAATTAAAGAACCTTGTGGTTTTTCCATAAAAGAGATGAACCGTGCTGAATAAGAGAGAAGGGAAAAAAAGCATGAAGAAAAAGAGATCCACGATGTAGGGAGAACTGCTTCCGAACATCCCGGTCAGGATAGCGAGAGGGAAAAACAATCCATTCTGGAAAAAGAGGCTGACGGCGAATTCCCTACGCGTTTCACCCTTTGAAATGAGAGAAAAAAATGCCGTGAGGGCCCCTAGAAAGACTGTGAAACCGACCACCACAGGGGGAGAAGCCACCAATCCTGGGACTCGGACGGCTTGAAATTTTGAAGAATGTTGACAAAGACAAGGCTCGGGAGAGCGATATCCAGTGCAAAAATCGATAAAACTCCCAAGGCCTCCTTTGGAAGGATGCGCCTCCCGATGACCCACAGGCCGAGCGCCCCGATGCCCAACAGAAGGGCTACCGACTCAAATGTGGAAACCAAAACATCACCACTCATGGATCTATATCCTCCTCGTTCGGCATAGCAAGCTTCGGCTTTTATTACCACAAAGCCGAGCGTACCCATAAGACGAAATTCACCCCTACAAGGATAATAATACCACGATCGGTACCAATACGCACGGTTTTGAAGAGACGGCTCCTAGGGATAATCATCCCTACGCGGTTCTCTTCCAGACAAATACAACGCACCTAAAAGAGCTCAAAAAGAGCTTTATTTCAAGCCTATTGATTACAAAAGAAACTACTCTTATCAAAATGGTTACCTACTATAAGATTTGCAAGATTGTAAAATCATACATTTACCGAAAAAGGCTAACTGAAGCTATCCCAGATTTAGAAGAAAAGATCTTTTCTTTTATGAGAGAAAACGAGAAAGAGGTTTTAGTTGTGGGTAAGTATAAACTTTTCAAGAAAGATAGCTCTCTT
>CAZIXY010000025.1:0-18874 GCA_964543315.1 uncultured Desulfobacteraceae bacterium
TCTGTTAATGCCCGTAAAGGGGTAGAGCGATGCATCCGGTACGCCTATGAATATTGCAGGAAGCGGAATAAGAAAAGGCATTTGACCCTTTGTGCTAAGACAAATGTCCTTATTTATGAGTCTGATCTATGGTTCAGGGTTTTTCAAGAGATTCATGAAGATTATCCCGATATCACAATCAACTACCAGCACGTGGACGCACTCTGCATGTGGATGATCAAGGACCCGGAACAGTTTGATGTGATCGTGACCAGCAACCTGTTCGGCGATATTATTACGGACATAGGCGCAATAATCCAGGGGGAGCTGGGTATTGCAGCCGGGGCCAACATCAACCCTGAAGGGATCGCTATGTTCGAACCGATCGGGGGGTCAGCTCCCAAATATACGGGCCTCGGTAAGATCAATCCCATAGCTGCTATTGCTGCTGGCCAGATGATGCTTGATTATTTAGGTGAAAAGGATGCCGCCGCAAATCTTCTTGAGGCCATCAAGGACGTTGTAAAGGAGAAGCTCATCAGCCTTGATGCAAGGAAAATGGGACATTCCACCAACGAGGTGGGAGATCTCGTGGTGAGCTATTTGGCTTGAAATTGTTACTGAAAAATAACCCCAGAGGATTATTTTGAAATCAGTTGATCCCAAATCTCAGAATTCAACGGTACAACACAAAGTGTGATTTTTCGAAAAGTATATGAGGTGAAGACTGCCAGATCAAGCCGTGACAGTTTCCGAAATAAATCAATAATACAGGAAACTTGCGTGACGTGACGGCAGTCCATCAAGCGAGCGACCACAACATTTTGTGGCATTTGATCATAATCTGAACTGCGTGTTGAATTATGCTCAGATGAGATATCGATTTGAAATCACAGAATTTATATGGCCTGTCATACATAGCAGCTAAAACAACCCTTAACGGTTAACTCACCAGAAGACGGGGCAATGCAGACCTCCAACCTGGCGAGGCCGTCCCGCCCTGGCTTTCTGGTGCAGTGTCAGGTTGGCGTTAGAATGATGGTTCTTTTGGAAGCTGCGCACCATGCCACACTGCAACAATCCAAACAACATCGTCTTTGGTTTTATAAAAAAACCGGTATGGCGATATGATCACTTCTCGGTAGGGGAGTTCCGGGAATTCTGGTATGATTCTTCCGGATTCAGGAAAATCCTCAAGCCTTCGCAAGAATTTTTCAGCTTGATTACGAAAGTTAAGAGCCGCCGAAGGCTTATCCTTTCGAATATATGATAGCGCAGAAAGGAATTGAGTTCTGGCAGAAGGTGTAAATTTTACCTTCACGAAGGCTCCTTAGCCAAAAGGGCATCAGCTTCAGCAAAAACCGTATCCAGGTCATACCCTTGACCCGTTTCGATTTCCATATCTCCCTTAGCCAAAAGGCGCAATAGTTCTTTCTCGTGTTCAGATTCCTCATAGGCATCAACGCCGATTATTACCGCTGATGCTCGGCCTCTTTGTGTGATTATCAATGGCTCTTTACTTTTACGCAATTGTTTCAGTAGCTTTGCGGCATCCTGCCTTAAATCACTCACTGGAATGATATTTGATAGCTTGCCCATGTTATACCTCCTCTTGTACTTTTAAACATACCAACAAAAGTGCTTCAAAGCAAGTTTTTTTAAAGTCGCATCTGAGGTGTTATCAAGTTCATTTACATCTGCTTTAGGACGTATGAGTTTTTATTCACTTCAATAACTTTCGCACATTTTTTTAAAACTGGATGTTCAGATATCTTGCCAGTATCTGAAATAATCAGTGTTAAGAAATGTTGTGATACGCCACACATATCCGCGAATGTGGTCAGGTCTGGGACGAGTGCCAAAAGCCAAATTCTTATTGAACAATAGACTTCATAATTTCACTATTATCCTGTTTCCTTGGTCAAGGTCAATTCATTTCTTATTAACCTAAAAGGGCCAGCGACCATACCATCAGCTCTCTGTCCAGCCGTGCTTTTCGGATAAAGATGGCCTGAAGCCGCGATTTTTTTCTTGACATTATTTTTTACAGGGACTAATAGCCTTCAACATGGATACAGAGAGAAAACAAATTTTAGCGACTGATCTTAGAAACTGGTGGTGGCACAATTCCAACAGGGAGGTGTGCCCCTTTACGTTGATATAGTTTAAGATACTGTAAAACATATAAACCGCGGGCACCTTCCCGGGTCCCGCGGTTTTTTATTTGGTGAACGGAAAGAAAGGGCCGTGGGGCAGTAATTCCCACGGCCCTTTTATTTGGAGACGCAAGTTGAAAACAAAACCTTCATTTTCTGAATTCAGGCTGATGGCCAAGCAGGGGAACCTGATTCCGGTCTATCAGGAATTCTTAGCTGATACGGAGACACCGGTTTCGGTTTACCTGAGGATCAAAGACAGGCCCTTTTCCTATCTTCTCGAAAGCGCTGAAGGCGGAAAGGGGTGGGGACGTTACAGCTTTATTGGCTACAATCCCTATCTGATAGCACTGTCACGTGGTCGGGAGATGGAAATATCAAAAGGAAATGAAAAACGGACATTAAAAGATATAGGGAATCCTTTGCAGGTTCTGAGGGACACAATCAAGAATATAAAGCCGGTAACAATCAAAGAACTCGCACCGTTTCAGGGAGGACTTGTGGGGTATGTTAATTATGACCTGGTCAGGAAATGGGAATACCTCCCCGGGATTTCCCCTGAAGACACGGTGATGCCCGAATCTCTCTTTACAGTCTCAAAGCGCCTGATCATTTTTGACCATCTAACACACCGGATCAAAGTGATCTCTTTTGCCCATTTAAGGGAAAATGACGACTTGAATGATCTCTATGACCTGGCCTGTGATGAGGTTGATGAGACCATTGCCGAACTGCAACGTCCTCTGTCTTCCGTGCCGGAGAAAGCCCCTTTTTCCCTGACTGATCTTGAGTCCAATTTCAATAGAGATGACTTTAATGAGGCTGTCCTAAAGGCGAAAGAGCATATCGTTGCCGGTGATGTAATTCAGGTGGTCCTCTCCCAGAGATTTTCAGGGGATGTGGCTGGTGATGATTTCACCCTCTACCGGAATCTGAGGAGCATCAATCCATCGCCTTACATGTTTTATCTCAACTTTGGGGAGATAAGGTTAATAGGGTCTTCTCCTGAAATTCTTGTCCGCCTAACGGATGGAAAGATAGAGCTTAGACCCATTGCAGGCACCCGGCCAAGGTGTAAAAGCCTTGAAGAGGATCAAGCCATGGAAAAGGAACTCCTATCAGATCCCAAGGAGCGGGCCGAACATATTATGTTGGTCGATCTGGGTAGAAACGATGTGGGGAAGGTGGCCATGCCCGGCTCTGTCACTGTGCCCCGTCTTATGGAGGTGGAGCATTACTCCCATGTGATGCATATCGTCTCCAGGTTGGAAGGGCTATTGAAACCCCAGGCGGACGGATTTGACCTGTTCATGGCGACCTTTCCCGCTGGAACCGTGACAGGAGCGCCCAAGATCAGGGCCATGGAGATTATAAGCGAACTGGAACCATCGCCAAGGGGGCCTTATGCCGGAGCTGTAGGCTATTTCGCTTTCAGCGGCAACATAGACTTCTGTATCACCATTCGAACTATTTTCATTGTTGAAAAGAAACTCTCTATTCAAGTGGGATCGGGTATTGTGTATGACTCGTCTCCTGAGAAAGAATATCAGGAAACCTTAAAGAAGGCCGCTGCAATGTTTAGAGCCATTGAGAGGTCAAAAAATGATTCTGATGATAGATAACTATGATTCTTTCACCTACAATCTGGTCCAAATGTTTCAAGTTATTGGAGAAAATGTTCACGTTTGGCGAAACGATCAAACAGATCTCGTTGAGATGGCGCGATTGAGGCCATCTGCACTTGTCATTTCACCTGGCCCCGGCAGCCCGGACCAGGCCGGTATTTCTGTGGAGGCCATTCGTTGTTTTGGCCCTAAACGCCCTGTGCTGGGTGTCTGCCTGGGACATCAATCTATAACCGCAGCATTTGGCGGCAAGGTAATTCGGGCTAACAGGATTATGCATGGAAAAATTTCATCGATCTTTCACGATGGTAAGACTATTTATCACGGCATCCCGAGTCCATTCAAGGCTACCCGTTACCATTCACTCATCGTGGAAAGGAATTCGCTGCCGGAATGCCTTGAGGTGAGTGCCTGGACCGATGCGGGGGAGATTATGGGTCTGAGACACTGTAAATATAAGGTGGAAGGAGTCCAATTTCATCCGGAATCGATCTTAACAAACAAAGGATATAGGCTCTTACAAAATTTTTTAAGACAAGGAGGTAATAAATCATGATCAAAGAGGCTATTGCAAAAGCGGTCAAAGGGGTTGACCTTACTGAAGAGGAGATGGAAAAAGTCATGGAAGAAATCATGACCGGAAAGGCAACTCCCGCCCAGATCGGCTGTTTTATCACGGCCCTGAGGATGAAAGGGGAGACGGTGGATGAGATTACCGGCGCTGCCAGGGTTATGAGGGCAAAGGCGAGGAAAATTAGTCTTAATAATCATCTGATTAGCATTGACCGGGACGAGATAAACGTGGAGGAAGAGACCATTCTTGATACCTGCGGCACGGGCGGAGACGGCACCAACACATTCAATGTCTCCACGGCCACGGCCTTTGTGGCTGCAGGAGCCGGAGTCAAGGTTGCAAAACACGGAAATAGGGCCGTTTCCAGCCATTGCGGGAGCGCCGATGTGCTGGAAAGGTTAGGCGTAAAGTTGGATATCACCAGTACCGACGTGGAAAGATGCATCCGTGAGGTGGGGATAGGCTTTCTTTACGCTCCTTTATACCATACTGCAATGAAATATGTGGCAGGACCGAGACGGGAAATAGGAATACGCACTATTTTTAACCTCCTCGGTCCTGTCACGAACCCCGCAGGGGCTTCTGTCCAGGTGTTAGGCGTTTATGACCCCGGTCTGACAGACAAGATGGCCCAGGTCCTTAGGAATCTCGGGACCAAAGAGGCGTTTGTGGTATGCGGAGAGGGAACCTTTGACGAGATAAGTATCTGCGGTCCCACCAGAATTTCGCACCTGAAGGATGGTGAGATTAAGTCCTTTTACATGACGCCCGAAGATTATGGCCTCAAGAGGGCGGTCCCTGATGCAATAAAGGGCGGTAGTGCAGAGAAGAACGCCTGTATTATTCGAGAGATCCTGGATGGTAATAAAGGCCCGAAACGAGATATGGTCGTACTAAATGCAGCGGCCGCCTTTATCGCCGCTGGTCTGGATACCGGGCTTAAAGAGGGAATAAACAGGGCAATAGACTCCATAGATTCAGGCAGGGCCCGGGAGAAGCTCGACAAGCTGCTTGATTTTACCTTGCAGTGCAGGCCTTTTCTTCGAGAAGCCGTTGGAGGAGGTTCCTATGCATTCAGCCTTGACGGAGATAGTGCTTGAAAAGCGCGGTGAAGTAGAGAGAATTAAGAAAAGACGATTGCCAGGTGATAGAGGTAATGATATACGTCCCATTCGCAATTTCATGGGCGCTATCTCCTCACCAGGCAAAATTAACCTGATTGCCGAGATAAAATTTGCTTCTCCCTCGGCCGGGCCTATTCGTAAAAAAACAGACCCCGTCTCAGTCGGCCGGGTGTACGAAAAAGCCGGAGCAACCGCTGTGTCACTTATAACGGATAAACGGTTTTTCAAAGGGGATAAAGAGCAATTGCCGCGCCTGAAAGAGGCGATCTCTTTGCCTGTGCTACGCAAGGATTTCATCATAGACGAGGCCCAGGTAATGGAATCGTTTTTATATGGCGCTGATGCCCTCCTTTTGATAGCCCGTATCATATCAGAAAAAAAATTGAGGGCATTGCTTAAAATGTGCAGGGAATTGGGCATGGCTCCATTGACTGAGGTCCATGACAGGCAGGACCTGGATAAAGCCCTTGATTGTGGGGCTGAGATCATTGGGATCAACAACCGTGATCTGGATACATTCGAAGTGGATCACCAAACCACCCTTGAACTGGCCCCGCTGGTTCCGGAGAAGTGCATCACTGTGAGTGAAAGCGGCATTTCCAGCGCCGGTGATATCCACCTGTTGAAAAAATGCGGCATAAACGCGGTGCTCGTGGGGACCTCACTCATGAAAAGTGACAATATAAGGCTAAAAACACAGGAACTTGTATTGGCGGGACATGGTTCAAGATAGTAAACGGAGGGTAAGGGTAAAGGTATGCGGCATAACCAGCAAGGAGGATGCTCTGCTGGCCGTCGAACTTGGGGTCGATGCCCTTGGATTTATTTTTGCGCCAAGTCCCAGGCAGATAACCCCGGAGGCCGCACACGAGATAATCGGGGCTATGCCGCCTTTTGTCAAAACGGTAGGGGTGTTTGTAAACGAAAGCCCTGTTAACATAAGGAGGGTTATTGACTCCTGCGGCATTGATTTGATTCAACTCCACGGAGAAGAACCGCCGGATCTTTGCAGCGAATTCATGCCCCATACCATAAAGGCATTTCAACTCAAAGACGAATCGAGCCTTTCTGAGATTCCTTCTTACCAGGGGCGGGTCCGCGCACTGCTATTTGACACTTATTCAAAGGATAAGAGAGGTGGTACAGGCAAGACCTTTGACTGGGACCTGGCGGTCAAGGGGAAGGAACTGGACACGCCGATAATTCTATCAGGGGGTCTTACACCCTCAAATATTACCAGGGCGGTTTCTGCGGTCAGGCCGTACGCTGTTGATGTGAACAGCGGGGTGGAAGAGCGACCCGGGATAAAGAGCCCTGTTCTCATGAGGGAGATGATGGAAAAAATCGGAAAAATAAATAATAGAGGTCTGTCAAATGATTAGCCGGGGTTATTATGGAAAATTCGGCGGCGCCTTTATTCCTGAGATCCTTTTTTCTACTATTGAGGAACTTGTTGAAGCGTTCCAGGATGCCAGGAACAGCCCCGGGTTCTGGAAGGAATATACGGATATCATGTCTACCTATTCCTGCAGGCCAACGCCCCTCACCTTTGCGGAAAACCTCACAGAACACTTTGGCGGGGCACGCATTTACATAAAAAGAGAAGACCTCAATCATACCGGGGCTCACAAATTGAATAATGTGATGGGTCAGGGGCTCCTTGTCAAAAGGATGGGAAAGGCCCGTGTCATTGCCGAGACAGGCGCCGGTCAGCACGGGGTGGCCACAGCAACCATGGCCGCGAAATTCGGCTTCAGATGTACTATTTATATGGGAGAGGTAGACATTAGGCGACAAAGGCCCAATGTCTTCTGGATGGAACGCCTGGGAGCCGAAGTCATCCCGGTAAAGGACGGCACCGGGATATTGAAAGACGCCATTAATGAGGCTTTCCGCGACTGGGTCACCAACATGGATGACACACACTATGTGCTTGGCACGGCCTGCGGTCCTCACCCATTCCCTGAAATGGTCTCTTTCTTTCAGTCGATCATCGGCAAGGAGGCGAGCAGGCAGATCATGGAACAGGAAGAAAGGCTCCCGGACCGTGTCTATGCCTGCGTGGGAGGGGGTTCAAATGCCCTGGGGATCTTCAGCGGCTTTCTAAATGATCCAGTGGAGCTTGTCGGTGTAGAGGCGGGAGGGATAGGCCTTGATTCGGGACGCCACGCATCCCGGCTTGCTTTAAATGACAGTAGTATTGGTGTGGCTCATGGGTATAAGACTTATTTTCTCCAGGATGAAGATGGCCAGATGAAAGAAACCCACAGCGTGGCAGCAGGGCTGGACTATGTGGGTGTGTCCCCGATCCTTGCCTCTCTCCGGCAGAAGGGCCGGGTCCGGTTTGAAGCGATAACCGATAAGGAGGTGCTGGAGGCCTTTACACTTACCGTTAAAATGGAAGGTTTGGTGCCGGCCCTTGAGTCGGCCCATGCTTTTGCCCAGGCGTTCAAAGAGCTTCCCGATATTTCAGGGGATGACATGATTCTGATCAATTTGTCAGGTCGAGGAGACAAGGACATCTTTACTGTGGCCGATGCCTTTGCTGACCCGGAATGGCAGGGTTTTATTCAGAAAAAAGCGGAGGGCTACAGTGCTTGAATCCTATCTCCGAGACAGACTGCAAAAAAAGGATATCCTGATCATGACCCATATCGTCCTTGGATATCCCTCTTTTGGAGATTCCTTCAAAATCATCGCGACCATGGTGAAGGCGGGCGTTGACCTGATAGAGATGCAGGTCCCTTTTTCCGAACCCATTGCCGATGGCCCGGTGATCCTTCGCGCCAACCAGCAGGCATTGAAAGGCGGGGCGACCGTGCAAGGCTGCTTCGACCTTGCCGAGAAAGTCGCGCGTGCATTTGATATCCCTTTTCTTATCATGAGCTATTTTAACATCCCCTACAAGTATGGCACCACACGTTTCGTTTCAGACATGGCTACACGAAATATGAGAGGGGCCATCATACCTGACCTCCCTCCGGAAGAGGGACAAGAATACCTGAAGGTCATGCAGAAGTTCCACCTCGCTCCTATTTTTATCTTTTCACCCACCACACCCATTGAGCGCATGAAACACCTTTCCACCTTTGCCGGGGGTTTTATCTACTGCATTGCCAGAAAAGGCGTCACAGGCGCAACTACGACTTTTGACGAAGAATTGGGCGTATACCTTTCCCGATGCCGCGAGGCAACTCACCTTCCTTTGGCGCTCGGTTTTGGGATCAAAGAAAAGGCGGATATTGATTTCTTGAAGGGAAAAGTGGAGATCGCCGTCATCGGTACCCAAACTATCCGGATAATGGAACAGAAGGGGATCGCTTTTGTGGGGGATTTTATCAGCAGTTTGCGCTGACTTTTTGCAACAAAAAAGGGAACCCTTCCGAGATGCCATATTGGATTTCTGTCATTTTCACTCCTCCGCCGGACGAATACCCACATGAACTGCCATGGTGCCGAACATGAATCGTTGGTAGGATACATCCTGAAGGCTGGCGCTTTTCATGGTTGAGGCCAGTTGATCCGGTGCCATAAAGGCCTGAGTGGATGCGGGCAGATACATATAAGCAGCCCTGTTCCCGGCGATCAGGAAACCCAACAGGGGAATCACAACCCTCTGATAAAAAAGTATGAAGGGCCGCAACGCATTGAGGGGGACAGGCGAAGTATCGAGGCATACAATCCTGCCGCCGGGTCTGACCACGCGCATTTGTTCCTCAAACGCCTGCCGTACATCTATCACATTTCGTACCAGATACCCTGAGGTGACTGCATCAAACGTGGCGTCAGGAAAAGGCAATTGTAATGCATCGGCATTACACCAGAGGATCTTGTGGCCGGCCGGTCGCCTGAGTCCCACCATCATCATCTGGAGGCTGAAATCCACAGCCGTCACACTCAGGGTCGAGTCGATACGCAGGGCCTCCAATACAATGTCCCCGGTGCCGGCCCCCACGTCCAGGAGCCGCCCGCCTTTCGGCAATGCCGCCTTTTTAACCACATGCCTGCGCCAGGACCGGTCCCGACCCAAGGTAATCAGCCGGTTCATCAGATCGTACCGGCCGGAGATGCGGCCAAACATCTCGCGTAGGCATATGGTTCGCTCGGATGTCTTATTCGGCATCATATTCCATGTAAAACCTGTAAAATGCCGCCAATACCAGGGCATGGGTTATGTCTCCATTGCGTATGAGTTTAGGGATCTCAACAAGTGGCCGCAGAACGACTTCGATGTCCTCCTTTTCATCTTGATCCTGTTCTCCGGCTAAGGAAACATCTCTTGCGAGAAAAGTAAAGCACTGGTTGTTCTGTATGGCGGGGTTGGGGTGAACGCTTCCTAAGAGGATCATCTCAGTTGTTCGATAACCGGTTTCTTCGAACAGCTCCCTGTGAGCCGCCTTTTCAGCGTTGTCGTTTCGTTCCACAAGACCTCCCGGGATCTCCAAGGTGACATCCCTTATGCCATGTCTATACTGCCGAACCATAACGACCTCATTTTGGGAGGTGAGAGGAATGATATTCACCCATGATGAAGATTCCAGGATAAAGAAATCATGATCCTGTCCTGTGCGCGGTGATACTGCCCTGTCTGTCCGAAGACTGAATACGCGGTACGATTTATCTTGACTGCTTGAGATCACTTTCCAGGGTTTGGGCGGCATTTTTTTCTCCTCTGTTTTTTTGCAGGATAAACACAATGGATCATCCGGTCAATGAGTACTGCGAAACTGTTCGGAAATATGCACTCGGCAGATGAGAAGGTTGAAGCGTGTGATCCATTTAATCCTGTCGAAATTTTTATTGTTCAAAAAAGCGCTTGATATCATCAATATCATGACTTATCGGGATTTGCGGCAGGCTTTCCAGAAAGAACCTGCCGTACCTGCTGGTCATAATCCGAACGTCCAGAATAGAGAGGACACCCCTATCGAAATTGTTTCTTATCAATCTTCCCAGGCCCTGTTTAAGGGATATGATTGCTGAAGGGACCTGGTACTCGGTAAAGGGGTTCCCACCCTTATCACGAATGGCATCAATCCTGGCGGCGACCAACGGATCACCCGGTGATTCAAAAGGCAGCTTGTCTATTATAAGGCAACTTAAAGATTCCCCGGGCACGTCTACGCCTTGCCAGAAAGAGGCTGTAGCCAGCAGAACCGAATGGATATCCTTCCTGAATTTTTCCAGCAGCATGGATCGGGGAGCATCTCCCTGCTTGAGAATAGTGTAAGGAATGTTGTCTCTTGAAATTTGGTAGACAAGGTTCAGGTTATGGTAGCTGGTAAAGAGCACCAGGGCGCGGCCGTCTGTTTTTTCAATTATTTCCGTCATTCGTATTGCGACCTTTGAGGCAAAGTCGGAAGCATTTGGGTTGGGCAGGTCTCTGGGAAGGTAGAGCAGTGTCTGGTTTTCAAAGTCAAAATGGGACGGATAGATGGCTTCGAGAGTCGTATCCGGTAAACCCAAGCGTGAGCGGATATAATGAAAGGTCTTATTTGTTGAAAGGGTGGCGGAAGTAAAGGCCACTGTTCGCAGTTTTTTAAAAAGGGATTCATTCATCCTTTCGGATATGTCGAGTGGTGACGCGTGGAGCACCAGGCTTTTTTTCCGCTTTTCATACCAGTTCAACCAATCGCTGTTCCTTTTGCAGAGAATATTATCCAATAGCTGGTCCAATTCCCGGGTCCTGGCCACAAGTAACTGCAGCGCGGCATTATTTAATTCCTTAAGGCCGGCTTTTTCCTGTATGTATTTAAGCCCTCTGCGGATTTCCCGACCAGGACCATGACTTATCTCCGAAAGGACGGCATGATCGAGACGGCCCTTTTCGCCTTTCTCGTTCAGGCGTCTCCTTAGAGCCTCCGATCCGGTCTTTATGCCTTTTAAACAAGTTTTGAGCTTTCCTTTGTCTGTAACATCTAAAGTCATTGTTTTTTTTTCGAGATCATTCACCAATTCCATGAGTTGATTTGTACTCAGGGTTTCTCCAAGGTATGCGGTGGCAATTTCCTCTATAGTGTGGGCTTCATCAAAAACCGCCACCTGGAAACGGGGAATGATCTCTCCGAAACCGCCTTTTTTTACTTTCATGTCAGCAAAAAACAGATGATGGTTCACGATGATGATTTTCGATTTGGCGGCCTGACTGCGAAGTCGGTTTAAGAAGCACTCATCTAAAAACATGCATTTGGATCCCAAACATTGGTCGGATGTTGATGAAAGCTCATCCCAGAGAGTATCATCGTCGGCCAGCCAAGGTATTTCGGAACGATCAGCGAATCGAGTTTTTTTTATCCATTTATCAATATTTTTTCTGGTCTTTTCCATCCCTGTTTTTAAAAAAGACGGCTGTGAAAAAAATTGATGATACCTGTAAAGACACAGATAGTTCTTTCTTCCTTTCATGATCATGGCGTCGATATTGAGGTTGGTGGCATTTTTAAGAAGAGGGATGTCTTTATGGTAGATCTGTTCCTGGAGGTTTTTTGTCCCTGTAGAAACAACCGCCTTTTTCCCGCTCAGGATAAGAGGGACGAGATAGCCAAAAGTCTTACCTGTTCCGGTTCCTGCCTCTACAATGGCTGGGATTTCTTTTTGAAGGGCTTCATCAAGCAAAAGAGCCATGTGAAGCTGTGCGGAGCGGAATTCAAAGCCGGAAAGAGATTGGGCCAGCAGGCCATCCTGTCCTAGAATTTTTTTAATGACTGATGAGGTCTCGGACATAAGACAAATATAGTTTTGCAGAATGGGTGAGTCAATGCGTAAAAATTTTGTGCCATTTTCTTTGACAACAGACTGGCTTTTCTCTATAATTATTTAATTAAACGTGGATAATTTAATGAAGGAGGGAGAAATGAAAAAATCATGGATTCTGCATCTGGTTTTGGTGCCTTTGGTGATTTTCTGTTTTCACGGCAATGTCATGGCAGAGGACGTATGGCCATTTCAACTTGCCCTTATTACTCCTGCCCAAGTCCCAAGTGAAGATACCTCAATTCATGGCCTGCGTATTAACATCATTTACGGATCCAGCGAGAACATGATCGGTTTTGATTTCGGGCTGATCAACAGGACAAGAGGTGACATGAAAGGGTTTGGGTTTGGCCTGGCAAACATTGTGGATGGTAACGCCTCGGCCTGGCAATTTGGTTTTATAAACTATGTCGGCGGACAAAATGTTGGGCTTCAAACAGGATTTTACAATCATTCCGAGAAAATGAGAGGGTTCCAGTTTGGGGCGATAAATACGACACGTTCCCTGCATGGTGTCCAAATCGGTGCGCTAAACTTTAACTGGAGCGGTGAACCGCTCACATTTCTTCCCGTTATAAATATTGGATTTTAGCTTTTTCCTTGGAAAAGGTCCCTTCCTTTAATAAAAAAGCCCTTCAAGTGTCTTCGCTTGAAGGGCCCCACTGTTTATTATTGAAATTCTATGTCCATGCCTGTCAACGGATGACGCAACTTTTGACCCACGGCTCTGAGAGGGTCTTCAGATGCAAAAGTTCATCCTCTTCAATCCTGTATTCGTTTTCCTCAAAAAACTCCGGATGCAACACCTCCGTTTTTCGAAATCGCTGTAAAGCATAGAGATCCGAACCTTGGATGAGTTGAGAAATGGTTTTAATAACAGACTCATCCACTAAAGGTTTTATACATGTTGTCTTAAATTCGTGCGGGAGATGTGATTTTCTGATGATTTCGATACTTGAGAGGATACGCTCCGGAGTAATATCTTCTTTTGTTATGGAAAAATATTTAAAAGGATCTGTTTTAATGTCCATTGCAATATAATCCACAAGCCCTTCCCGGGCGAGACTTTTTACAACCTCCGGCCTGCTGCCGTTCGTGTCCAGCTTTACCTTGTAACCCATTTGTTTGATTTTTTCGCAAAGGTCAGCAATGTCTTCATGAAGAGTCGGCTCACCACCGGAAATAACAACACCATCTAAAAAAACCCTGTGACTTTCCAGGAATTCGTAAACCGACTCTTCATCAACCGGAGGAGATGCGCCAGGACAGCCTTTTACCAAAGACGGATTGTGGCAGTACGGACAATCAAAGTTGCATCCCGAAAGGAAGAGCACACTACTTATTTTCCCCGGATAGTCAATAAATGAGTTCTTCTGTAATCCGCCTAAAACCATCGTTATGACCCTTAAGCCACTTTAAATGTCTTTCTCAAACCAAACTCGGCCTGCTTGCCGCTGTTCCACTGCTTTGTTGGTCTCAGATAGCCGACAACCCTTGAATAAACCTCGGTTTCTTCACCGCAAACAGGGCACTTATTTTGCTCCCCACTCAGATAACCATGCGAAGGGCACACGCTGAAGGTTGGTGAAAGAGTCAAATAAGGAAGGCGAAAATTAGTGACTACTTTCTTGATCAGCCCTTTTACGGTCTCTATGTCGGTGACTTCCTCGCCCAGATAAATGTGAAGGACTGTCCCGCCTGTATATCTTGTCTGCAATTTATCCTGGAGCATGAGTGTCTCAAAGATATCGTCCGTGAAATTTACAGGGAGTTGGGTGGAGTTCGTATAGAAGGGCTCGCCGCCATTTTGACATCCGTCTTCGTTGGCACAAAGGATCCGGGGAAACGTCTTTTTGTCGATCATGGAAAGACGATAGGATGTACCTTCCGCCGGCGTTGCCTCCAGGTTGAAGATATCACCTGTTTCTTCCTGAATTTCGGAAATCATTTCACGCATAAAGTCAAGGACCTTAATTGAAAATGTTTGGCCGGTATCACTGGCAATATCGTCTCCCAGAAAATTCAGGCACGCCTCGTTCATGCCGACGATTCCAATGGTTGAGAAATGGTTCTTCCAGTAAAGACCCGTTCCCTGTTTTATTTCCCTCAAGTAAAACTTGGAGTAAGGATAGAGATTCTTATCCGTGAATTTTTCGAGAACTTTTCTTTTTATGGACAGGCTTTCCTTTGCCAGAAGCATTATTTCTCTCAGGCGATCAAAAAAGTCATCCTCGGTTTCGGAAAGATATCCGATTCTTGGAAGGTTAATGGTGACGACTCCGATTGAACCGGTAAGCGGGTTGGCCCCAAAAAGCCCTCCCCCCCTCTTGAGCAGTTCTCTGTTGTCAAGGCGAAGTCGGCAGCACATGGATCGGGCATCTTCCGGCGATATGTCGGAATTCACAAAATTTGAAAAATAGGGTATTCCGTATTTGCCGGTCATCTTCCATAACGATTCAAGATTTGGATTATCCCAGTCAAAGTCAGCCGTGATATTATATGTTGGTATGGGAAACGTAAAAACCCTTCCCTTGACGTCTCCTTGCATCATGACCTCGGCAAATGCCCTGTTTATCACATCCATTTCCGGCTGAAATTCAGAATATGTCTCGTTACTTTCTTCACCTCCTATGATCACCGGCTGGTCTTTAAGAATTGAAGGTACGAGAAGGTCCATGGTAATATTCGTAAAGGGGGTTTGAAAGCCGACGCGCGTTGGGATATTTATATTGAAAACAAATTCCTGGAGGGCCTGTTTTACCTCTTTGTCAGACAGGCCGTCATGGCGGACAAAGGGGGATAGAAGGGTATCAAAATTTGAAATGGCCTGGGCACCTGCTGCCTCACCCTGTAATGTGTAGAAAAAGTTTACGATCTGCCCCAAAGCCGATCTAAGATGTCTTGGGGGAGCGCTCTCCACTTTACCTTCCACTCCCTTGAACCCCTGTACCAGAAGATCTTTCAAGTCCCATCCAACGCAGTATACAGACAGCAGACTGAGGTCGTGTATATGAAGATCCCCATTTTTGTGCGCATGCCTGATCTTGGGGGGATAGATCCGATTGAGCCAGTATTCAGAGGTTATATCCGATGAAATGTAGTTGTTCAGCCCCTGAAGGGAATACCGCATATTGCTGTTCTCACTGATCTTCCAGTCCAGCTTCCTGATATAATTTTCAACCAGGTCAACACTTGCCTTGGTTGCGATGGCCCTTATCTGGGCGTGCTGTTCGCGATACAGGATATATGCCTTGGAAGATTTGTAGAATGGGGAGTCGAGCAATATCCTTTCAACAATATCCTGAATTTCTTCCACTTCGGGAATAGGGCCAAGACGCAAATCGTGTGCAAGGGTCAGGACTCGGAGTGTGAGCTTTTTCGCTTCCCTTTCTCCAAACTCACCGGTAGCATTTCCCGCCTTTAGTATGGCCGATTTTATTTTTGATGAGTCAAACTCCAAGACCCTACCGTCACGTTTTTTGATGTTCTCAAACATCCATGCAACCTCTAAATATTAAGTTAGATACAAAAATGAAAATTTTCGACGGGCGATTTTTTTTGAAGTTTTTGCGAAAGACACTTAAAACACATAACATTAAATGTCGAACTCTGAAAGAATCCATACCGATAATAACGAGTAGGTACCTTAGCACAATATGTTGAGGTATGTCAATCCTTAAATCCAATATGTAGATGTTTTTCGTGCATTTTGCCCTACCTAATTATCGGTGGCGATTTGATGGCCGGTCCTGTCGGCTTGTGATGCATAGGCGGTCATTTCTGACCATTTAGATTATAAAAAGTTATAGAGGGTGACGGGTTGGCCTTACGACCATTCCGCGGTGAGTATCATCATTTCCTCGGGGATCCCATTCAGGATCATGGTTGACACAATTTTCTATATGGTGTTTCTTAAGGGCATGAAATTCATTGCTGATCTCCATATCCACTCCCACTTCTCCCGCGCCACATCCAAGGCCCTCAATCCTGAAAACCTCTGCCTTTGGGCACAAAAAAAAGGGGTTGCGGTTACTGGCACAGGGGATTTTACACATCCCGGGTGGATATCGGAACTCCAGGAAAAATTGATCGAATCGGAAGAAGGGCTGTACAGGTTGAGGCCGGATCTTCAGGAAATGGTGGATTCCCAGGTCCCCCACTCCTGTCCGGGACCAACGCGTTTTCTGTTATCAGGGGAGATAAGCTGTATTTACAAGAAGAACGGCAAGACACGAAAAGTCCACAACCTCATCCTCATGCCGGACATATCATCTGCTATCAGGCTGAATGAGCGCCTGGATAGAATTGGTAATATTACTTCCGACGGCAGGCCGATCCTGGGCCTGGATTCGAGAGACCTGCTTGAAGTCACGCTTGAGAGCAGTGACAGGGCATTTTTTATCCCGGCCCATGTATGGACTCCCTGGTTTTCGGTGTTTGGATCCAAATCCGGCTTTGAAACACTTGAAGAGTGTTTCGAAGACCTCACGGATCACATATATGCGTTGGAAACAGGACTCTCTTCCGACCCGCCCATGAATCGACTCCTTTCAACCATTGACGATTATATCCTGGTTTCAAATTCCGATGCACATTCCGCCGCTAAGCTTGGGCGCGAGGCGAATATCTTTGACACGGACTTGGATTATGAGAAAATGATCCGGGCCATGATGGACGGCGAGGGCTTCCTGGGAACCGTGGAATTCTACCCGGAAGAGGGAAAATACCACCTTGACGGTCATCGCAAATGCGATGTCAGGCTTTCACCTCAAGAAGCCATCAAGCACAAAGGAATGTGCCCTGTATGTGGAAAGCCTTTGACCATAGGTGTTTTGCACCGGGTACTCGAACTCGCCGACCGTAACACTCCTGTGCTTACAAAGGATTTTTTCAGCCTGATACCTTTGCAAGAGGTCCTGTCCGAACTTTTAAGCTGCGGCCCTTTTACTAAAAAGGTCCTATCACATTACGAACATCTGCTTGTTGAGCTCGGTCCCGAGCTTCAGATTCTGATGGACACCTCTGCCGGCGATATTGAGCGGGCAGGAGGGCCTGTTCTTGCCGAGGCCATACAAAGAATGCGCCGGAATCAGGTGATCCGGGAAGAAGGTTATGACGGAGAGTACGGAACCATACGCCTGTTTGATGAAGAGGAAAAACAGACCATTGCCGGGCAAATGGCCCTTTTTGCCTTTTCCAGGGAAAAAAGAAACGGGCACAAAAAAGTGCCGTCTGTCAGCAAAAGGGCTGCTGTAAAGCGGCAAAAACCAATCGCCAAGAAGCCTGTTTTTGAGAAAGACCCGATCCTTGGCCATCTGAACCCGCAACAGAAAGAGGCCGTCCTGCAAGATGGTGGACACCTGATGGTTGTTGCCGGTCCTGGTACGGGCAAAACCATGACCCTGACCCATAAAATTGCCTACCTGATCTGTTCAGGCCTATCTGAACCGGAACAGATCCTCGCACTCACGTTTACAAGAAAGGCCGCAAGGGAAATGGAGCACCGGATTTTAACATTAGCGGAAGCGTCGGGAACCGGGAATGTTCAAGTGGCGACCTTTCATGGCTTTTGCCTGGATATCCTTAGAAACGAGAAAGACAAAACCGGACTTCCTGTTGACTTTACATTGTGCTCGGAGGTGGATGCGAAAAATATTGTAAAAGAAATGCTTGACGGATCGAAGGGAGGTCAACGTATGGTCCGGAGGTTTCAAAGGGCGCTACCGGATATGAAGAAGGCGTCTTTACCGGGACTTGATCGGAAGGTTTTTGCTCAAGAACTGCACCCATTATTTGAAAAATATCAGTCCAGGTTAAGGGATTTGGGCATGCTGGACCTGGATGATCTGGAAGTTGAAACCCTGAGGCTCTTTCGAAATCATCCCGAAATTGCGGTAAAATATGGCAAGAAATTCCCCCGGATCTTTGTGGATGAATACCAGGACACAAATCATGTTCAGGTTGAACTCTTAAAAACGCTTGTCCATGCTGGTCCAGGAACAATATGCGCGATTGGGGATGCCGATCAGGCCATCTACGGGTTTCGCGGTGCCGACGTGAAAAATTTTCACATGTTTCAGGAGGATTTTCCGGGGGAACAAGAAATTGTTCTTTCAAGGAATTACCGTTCCGGCACAATTATACTTAAAGCCTCCGCCGCCGTTATGGGAAAGGATAAACCCCTTCAATGCGAGTCTTCGGGAAAGGTGCCCGTAATGCTTGCGGACTGCCGGACGGAATCCGAAGAGGCGGAGGTGATCGTCGAGCAGGTGGAAAGGCTCATAGGGGGCACCACCTATTTTTCACTTGACAGTGGACGGGTGGAGTCCCATGAGGGCGAGCTATCACTGGGTTTCGGTGATATTGGAGTCCTTTTCCGTCTGAATGCCCAGGGTGATGCCCTGGAGGAGGCCATGGAAAGGTCCGGAATTCCATTTATCAGATCCGGTCAAGCGCCTCTCATCAATCGATATCCGGCAAACATTCTCTGGCGTTTTTTCCAGACCCTTCAGTCCCCTGATAATACTTATTATGTCAAGCGCTACCAGGCCGCTTTATCCGAAGCAGGATTAGGAACGAAAGCGCCCATGGAAGGGTTCCAGATCCCCGATTCCGTGCCGGATACGGTGGATCAGGCTATAGCATTTCACGAACTGGATTGTT
>CAZIXY010000026.1:0-18634 GCA_964543315.1 uncultured Desulfobacteraceae bacterium
CTCACGTTGCCAACGTGATTGTCGCGGGTTCAAGTCCCGTTTCCCGCTCCAGAAAGAATTTGAGACCTTTGAAAAACGCTCGGAGGTCTCAAGAGGCGGCATAGCCAAGAGGCTAAGGCAGCGGTCTGCAAAACCGTTATTCACCGGTTCGAATCCGGTTGCCGCCTCCAAATAATATCAAGGGTTTGCAAGAATTATCAACAACTTGCGGACCTTTTTCTTTTTTGTTCAGGACCATGATCAAAATGCGGCAACAGATCCCCGCATCATGTTATTCTCAGGCCAATACCCCGCCTGCACCCCAATAATTCATTGACAAAACAAATGGTTACATATAGTCTTATGACAAAAAACGAATGGAGCAGCCATTATGACACTCACCAAAGCCCAGATTGTTGACAGCATTTACAACAATACCGACCTGAATAGACCCCAAGCCACAAGATCAATCGAAACTTTTCTTGAATCCATCAAGAAAACGCTTGTATCCGGGGAAGATGTCCTTATCAGCGGGTTCGGAAAATTTTGTGTGAATGAGAAAAATGAAAGGAGAGGAAGGAACCCGGCGACCGGTGAAGATCTGATGCTCCCACCAAGAAAGGTGATCACATTCAAGTGCTCCCCGGTGCTCAAGAACGAGGTGAATGAATAGTGCCCGGGATTGGATCGCCGGGACCACATCTTGACTGAGGCCTCCGAGGCAGCATCTAAGACGCATTCCGAATAATCGCCCTCACGCCCGCACAAACCCGGCGTGTGCTTCTACTCTAAGAGAGGATTCTAATAAGCAATGAAAAAGGCCACAAAAAGGCTGTTCCTGCTCGTTCCGCTGGTCATCCTTATGGGCTTTGTGGGAATCTATTTCCTGTTTCCAGGGGTGGCCTTTGATCTGCTGAGAGAAGCGGAAAGAAGTGCAGGTGGTCTTGAGCAGCGCGGCATCGATGTGAACGGGTTGCATATGGAGTATCTGGAAGGGGGACAAGGCGATGTGCTCCTGCTGCTCCATGGTTTCGGTGCCAACAAGGACAACTGGACTCGGATCGGAAAGTATCTCACGCCTTATTTCAGGGTGGTCGCCCCGGACCTGCCGGGCTTTGGCGAGAGCAGTCCCGATGCTCACGGAGACTATACCGTCGGCGTTCAGGCCGATCGGGTAAAGGCTTTCGTCCGGGCCCTGGGAATAGAGTCATTCCATCTCGGCGGAAATTCAATGGGAGGGCATATTGCGGGAGTCTATGCAGCAATATATCCGAAGGATCTCAAAAGTCTCCTGTTGCTTGCCCCCGCCGGCGTTGCTTCTGCTGAACCGAGTGAAGTGTTTCGCCTGCTGAAGGAAGGAAAGAAGAACCCCCTTGTCGTGGAAAGCGCGGAAGATTATGAGCACCTGCTGGATTTCATTTTTGTGAAAAGGCCGTTCATACCCTGTCCTATCAAGAAGTTCCTCATCCG
The DNA here is from genome assembly GCA_964543315.1 of uncultured Desulfobacteraceae bacterium. Lineage (GTDB taxonomy): Bacteria > Desulfobacterota > DSM-4660 > Desulfatiglandales > Desulfatiglandaceae > JAFDHL01. The sequence goes on from CAZIXY010000026.1 coordinate 1,450, forward strand.
GGAGGCTATCCGGCATCGGCAGCTCAATGCCACAATTTTCAAACAGCTCCACAGGTCTTTTGAAAATCTACACCTGGAGAGCTTGCTGAAAGGGCACAAGACTCCCACACTCATCGTCTGGGGTGAGAAGGACAGGATACTTCACGTATCCGGCGCCGGGATTCTCGAATCGGTCATGGGAAAAGCAAAGGCGAAGATTATGAATGGTGTCGGCCATGTCCCAATGATTGAGAAGCCTGAAGAAACAGCGAGGTTGTACTTGAGCTTTCTCGATTTAAATCAAAACGCTCCAAAATAGATTGAGAGATCAGTTAAGAGTTTTCAGCCTGATCAACCCTATCCCTAATAAAGGCAACCAATCGCTCAAGCTCTACTTTCTGCAGTGTTAACAAGAAATCCAGATCCTCATCTATTCTCAAAAGCGTCCTGATTTTTTCTATCAGTTCGTCTTTAGTCATCTATTTTCTCCGTGTTAGTGGATAGAGCGTGCGTTCTCAAAAAAAGCAGGGCCCGTTCCTGGCCCTGCCTTTTTGCGCAGTGCTTTCTGTGCATTTTGCATGGTATTAATTATTCCCTACGCCTCCCCTAAAGTATGATTCTGAATAAGATATCCCAACTGGGATACTTGCTGTTCATTGAGCTCTCCGAACTGCACACCACATCGCCTCATTATGATGGTGCTGAGAGGAAATTCGCTGGGTAGTAAGAAATCTGAAACCGTAGTGAATGGGACTTCCGTCATGTGAAAGCCATTTGTAGCCAAATAGATTTCAAGTTCATGGACATTGTTTATCTGATCCCCATCGGCAATATAATGAAACGCCAGTCCACCCATGCTAATATCAACAATTTGACCAATTTTCATGGCGCGAGATCCAAATGCAGCATATGTGAGATCTTTCAAGCGGAATCGTTTATGTTTCCTTTTCTCAAATGGCTCTTTGCCTTCCATTGTTTTGTCCTCCTTCCGATAGCATGGAATAGGGGTCTTCTGCGTTTTGCAAATCTTTAAGATCCTCCCATGTCCTGTCAGGAGAGTGACGAGGATTTTGAGGTGATTTTCTATATTGTGATTGAACTTTGGAGCAACTGAAACAAGTAAAAATAAGATTCAAATCATTGAGTATAATAATGCCACTCATTACCAAAAAATCAAGGCCAGATTTGTATACAGTATATTGCCAGTGAAAAACTGGCATTATTGAAGCAAATGTTCATGCATGTGTATGGAATGTGGTCGTTGAGAGTGAAAATGTTGGAGGTGTTGGCGATATTTAAAGGAATTGATGGGGAAAAATAGTTTGCGATTTCGGGCTCAATGCACGTGTTGAGCGTTGAGCCCGGATATTGCATACATCAGCCTCTGTCCACGCTGGGGAGCATCTCCTGGGGTTCCGTGAGCAGAAATTCGCCTTTTTCTATCCAACCCTTGAGGATTTGAGCTATTTCGAGGGCCCTGACATAGGATGATATGGGAACCGTGGGTACATCTTGTCCATTGAAACGGATGGATCCGCTTTTGAGTTCCGCATAACTCACCTGTCCCAGACTGGTTGGCTCTCCTTTAGGGTAATCGTTCCCGTAATCTATAATCTGGGTAAAGAGATCTTCATCGGAAATACTTGTAAAACGGGCCATTTCTTCATTCAGAATCGGTATAGGTATGCCCAGGCCCACAGCAAGCGAACAACCATATCCAAGCATGCTTACTCCGGCCACCCATTTGGGGTCCATCTCTTTCAGGTTGCCTTTGACCATAAGGGTCCCGGCGGGTTCCAGGGGAACGCCGTTTGTGCCTCTTTTGGCATGTGTCTTGTGCTGTGACCCGGCACCTATGATGAAGCCTTTCGCGCCGCCGAGAAAAATCTTGGTGCCCAGCCCCAAGGTAAGATAATAAGGATCGTTGAAAAGCGGGCTTAACTGACCGGCTGTTGCGTAGTTGGCATTTCCGGCATTCGGCTTCAAGACCCCCATATAAGTATAGATGGTTTTTTTTGAAAAATTGATCGCACAATTGTAGTTTTGATAAGCATTCCTGGGATTGAGCAAAACCGCATAAGGGAGATCCTCAAGAGAGACCTTTTTCTTAAATTCACGATTCGGATAACAATCCGTACCGTAAGAGGTGGCCCTTAGGATGATCTTTTTGCCTGCAACAAGATCGTGGATAACATGGCCACCACCATACTTGAATTGCCCCGGGTGTACCCCGTTCAGGGGATCGTCTTCCGCGGGTTCGGTCGCGCCGATAAAAAGGTCAACGGCGGCGATGCCTGAGTAGGCGGGTACTTCGTTCAGCCAAGCACGAGCGGCCTTGATCCCTGGCTTGGTTTGACCGAAGTTAATAAATGCACCGGATGAACACATGGGTGAGAAGGTGCCCGTTGTGACCACATCAACTTCGCGAGCGGCATTTCGCGTACCTTTAGCTTTAACGATGTCCGACATCTCATCGGCTGTGACCACCACAACTTTACCTTGTTTTATTTTACTGTTGATTTCTTCAACTGTCCTTGAAAACTTTTTCTGGGCCATTTCGTGTTTTCCTCCCGGCACCAAATTAAGAAAACACTATAAGATTTAAACCATAGCCTGACAAGTAAAAGTTTGGCCGCCGGTCCATCCAGACCGAAAAGGCGTTAGCCTCCGCGCACAACCACCTCGTAATGTTCACCGTTCTTGACTTTCAAGCTGTCATTATATAATACTCTCAACGGTTATAAGTCTGTTTTAGGTATCGTATGTTTCTGTGCCCGGGCGCAGGAGGTTGTCATTAGCTGGAATGGAAAAGATTATTAAAATAGGTGATATGACCATTGATAAAAACGGACCGTTTTTTTTAATCTCAGGGCCCTGTGTGATTGAAGATGAGGCAAAAACCCTTGAAATTGCACAATTTTTAAGACAGACGTCTGAGGAACTGAGCCTGCCGGTTATTTTTAAGACGTCCTACGATAAGGCCAACAGAACGTCTTTGGATTCCTATAGGGGTCCGGGAATAAAGAAAGGGCTGGAGATTATTTCAAAAGTAAAGGACGAAACCGGGCTGCCCGTTTTATCAGACGTCCACAGTACGGATGATATTAAGCAGGCAGCAGGAATTCTTGATGTTATTCAGATACCAGCATTTTTGTGCCGCCAGACCGATTTGCTGATTGCTGCGGCACGGACCGGTAGCCCCGTTAATATAAAGAAAGGACAGTTTCTCTCGCCCTATGACATAGGACCTGCAATTGAAAAAGTTGCTTCAACCGGCAATCATAGCATTATGATTACTGAGAGGGGAAGTTCATTCGGCTATAATAATCTCGTAGTTGACATCAGATCCATAGCCATCATGAAAAAATTCGGATTTCCAGTGGTATTCGATGGTACCCACAGCGTCCAGCTTCCCGGTGGAGAGGGTACACGTTCCGGAGGGCAAAGGGAATTTGTTGGTCACCTTTCCAGGGCTGCAGTTGCTGCCGGCGCTGACGGTATTTTTATTGAAATACACGCTGACCCGGATACGGCGCTTTGCGACGGACCCAATTCATTGCCACTTGATGAAGTAAGGCCCCTGCTGAACAATCTCAAGGAGATTCATGGCCTTGTAAGATTATGAACGATTAATGTTTTTTGGAGTAAGCCCACCCCCGGTATTAATTTCCGAAATCACAGTCGTTCATCATTATATGAAATCGTTGCGCGATTTCATGTAACGTTCCGCTTCGCGGGATTTTCAAAAAAGCGTAGCCGGAATAAGCGGTGCTGTGCACGGGGATGATCAGCCTTCGCCGCAGGCTATGGCCCGCCTTGTAGGCGGGGGGGGTCGAAACCCTATAAAAAACCGATTGCTCACTGAGGTATAGGCTTGTGCCGAGTTTTTGGTGATTTTTTGTTCGTGAAAGGTGACAGGTGATGCTGGAAGAAAAGGCCGTCAATATCAGATTGTTTTTTATGGATGTGGACGGTGTCATGACGGACGGAAGAATCAGTCTGAACGAGGAGGGAGAGGAGGGGACCAAGTCGTTCAATGTAAAAGATGGGCTGGGATTAAAGATGCTTATTTCAAGCGGAGTCGAAGTGGTTATTGTTACAGGAAGAAGATCACGAGTGGTTGAAAAACGCGCGAGGGACCTGGGTGTTCATGAGGTATACCAGGGGGTTGATGATAAAAGGGCCCTATGCAAACAGTTGATAAATAAGAAAGGTTTTAAAAGACATGAGGTCTGTTGCATGGGCGATGACCTTCCGGATATCGGCATGTTTGCCGAAGCAGGACTACGCATAGCAGTTGCAGATGCGGCAGAAGAAGTGCGTGAGGTATCTGATTTTGTCACAAGGAGTCGGGGAGGTGCAGGGGCTGTCAGAGAGGCATGCGAATTGCTCTTAAAGTGCCAGGGAAAATGGGATCATGCCGTCTCCGTTTTTACTGGAAAATAGGCTTTGCACAATGAATTTGCCCCTGATATAATGCAAAAAAAGGGCCAGAGTGGCCCGCCGTTGCTCTAATGAGCTATGGCGCGTCAAGGAGAAAAAGTCAGACAGGATCTACAGGATTTCAAAGATCTTACAGCATAGGGGTATGGTTTCAAAGATCCATGTGGAGGAACATCGAAGTAAAAACAAGTAAGCTTGTTTTTACTGCCGATGACTCCTCCCCATAAGTCCGGATGCCATTGCATCCGGCCCATCACTTTGTGATGTCTTTGAAAAAACACCGAAATAAACTCTGTGCCTCCTTGGCTCGCCATAGCCCTTGACGCGGCATAGCATTAGCGAAGTCGGTTTGCGTCGGCGGCTGCGTACCCTGTGAGGGATAGTCTTTTAAAAAAAATCCGAAAGATCCCGTTCATCCTGTCTAATAAAGGCTATTAGCTGAGACGAAAGAGATAAAGCACCGATCCGCGGTTAAGGTAGTAAATGAGAATATCTTTTAAAAGGCAATGGCCGATTTTCGGGTTGGCGGGATTGCTCCTCGTGGTTGCTTTTTTTCTGATAAAACCCGGCAAAGAAGTCGTCCGGGGACCTGTTGTACCCGAGACCCGGCCGGAAGAAGGGCTCAAACTAGAAGGGATCCATTATACACAGGATGATCCAGACAAGGGAATAAAGTGGGTCTTGGATGCCAGAGAGGTAAGTTTTTCAGGAGACAAGGCGACCATATCTTTTAATGACTTCCGTCTGCGGATAGAACCTGAGAATAGACCGCTCTTCAAATTAAAGGGGAAGAAGGGTGATTATTCGCGTGATTCGGGAGAAATAAAGCTCAAGGGTGATCTGGAAGGTTTTTCAGGGGCAGGATACAGGATCAGGACGGATGACATCCTCATCAACGAAAAGAGCGGGTATGTCAGCACAGACAAGCCGGTTAAGATATTCGGCACAACTTTTTCAATGTCAGGAAAGGGTTTTTTCATGGATCTTAAGAAAAAGAGATTCAGGGTGCTCTCTGATGCTGTCACAATAATAGAAAAGGGGTCCTTGTTTTAATGAGAGGTCGAACATTACAGATGTGTTTTTTGTCAGTGCTCCTGATGTCAGGGTTTCTTTTTACCGGTTCCATACGAGCTGAGAAGGTGGAGGATAATCTCAAAAAAAGTGCGACAAGGCCCATGGTCATCAATTCACAGACACTTGAAATGGATGATGTATCGAAGGTCGTGACATTTACAGGTGATGTTAATGCCAAAAAAGGTGATTTTGTTATAGATTGTCAAAAAATGCGCGTTTATTATAAAAATGTGTCTGATAATAAAAAGATTATAGAAAATGAAACAAAAATATTGAAAATTGTAGCCACAGGACAGGTAAGAATCACTCGTGCCCAAGGCGGCCTGGCAACCTCTGAAAAGGCGGTGTATTTTGAGGACGATGAGAAAATCGTTCTTACCGGAAAACCGGTTGTGAAGCAGGGAAATGATTTTGTAGAGGGTGACCGAATAACAATCTTTCTGAGAGACAATCGGAGTGTTGTTGAAAGCTCGGTTGGTAAAAAGGTGAAAGCCATAATTTTCCCAAAGGGTGATAAGAGGTAACGCTCGTGACCGATGCCGGTGAGATGCTCCAAGCAGAGGGCCTGGTCAAGGTTTACGACGGCAAGAGGGTTGTCGATCAGGTAGACATATCGGTTAAAAGACAGGAAATTGTGGGTCTTTTGGGCCCTAATGGAGCAGGTAAGACGACCACTTTTTATTTGCTGGTGGGCCTTGCGAGGCCATACAATGGAAGGATCTTTCTGGATGGCCAGGATGTTACTGATGACCCGATGTATCTAAGGGCCAGAAAGGGGATCCATTACCTTGCACAGGAACCCTCTGTATTCCGCAAATTGTCTGTTGAAGAGAATCTGCTGGCCATTCTGGAAACACTTAATATCTCTGCCAGCGAGAGGCAGAATCGGCTTAAAGGACTGTTGTCGGAACTCAACATTGCCCATCTGGCAAAACAGAAGGCGTCTTTGCTTTCCGGGGGTGAGAGAAGAAGACTGGAGATAACCAGGGCTCTTGTTACACAGCCTAGATTTATGCTGCTGGATGAACCGTTTGCCGGGATCGATCCTCTTGCCCTGAATGATATCCAGCAGATTATCAGGCAGTTAAAAGACAAGGGATTGGGCATTATCATATCAGACCACAACGTCAGAGAAACTTTAAGCGCCTGTGACACAGCGTATATTATAAATGAAGGAAAAATCATTGAACAGGGCCCTCCGAAAAAGATCGTTGAAAGCAAAATTGCCAGGAGCATTTACCTGGGAGATGATTTTAACATGTAGGGGCAAAGTCCGCCCGGGCCTGTCCTGCAAAAAATTGCGGTATTAATACTAAGCATTTCATTATGGCTATAGAGCTCAAACAATCTTTAAATCTTGCCCAGCAGCTTATTATGACCCCACAACTGCAGCAGGCCATTAAGCTGCTGCAGCTCTCCAGGCTTGAGCTCCTTGAGACGATAACCGAGGAAATGGAAGTCAATCCGGTACTGGAGGAACAGGTTTCCGCTGAGACTGAGGAGGAGAGCCGGACCGAAGCAGCAAAAGATGTGGTTGACGAGAGCACTTCTGATCTCCCGGAGGTGACAGTTAAAGAATGCGCCAGGGATGACGTAGACTGGGAGAATTATCTTTCTGAGTATAATACAGGATGGGCCGGAACGCCTTATGAAGAAAGGGATGCTCCCCCTTTTGAAAATTTGACATCCAGCAAAACAAGTCTTAATTCCCACCTAATGTGGCAGCTCAGCATGAGTAATCTTGACACTGAACAGAGGGAAATAGGCATTCATATAATCGGTAATCTCAATGATGATGGATATTTGGATCTCCCTCTGGAAGAGATTTCCAGGACCACAGGATGTCCGCTGGAAAAAGTGGTTGAAACGCTTTATTATATTCAGAATTTTGATCCTGTTGGGGTGGCTGCACGAGATATGCAGGAGTCTTTACTCATCCAGACCAAATTCCACAACCTGGATGGGACTATCGTCGAGGAAATAATAAAGGATCACTTGAAAGACCTTGAGCTCAAGAAATACGATCGGATTGCAAAGGAGCTTTTCGTGCCGTTCACAGAGATCCTAAGGGCTGTTGCGATTATTCAGGGGTTGGAACCCAAACCCGGTAGAGCTTACTCGGAGGAGGAAACGATCTACATAACCCCTGACATTTATGTTTTTAAAATGGGCGATAATTATCAAATCGTGCTGAACGAAGATGGCCTGCCCAAATTACGGATCAATTCCTACTATAAGGATGTGCTTAGGAGTAAAGATACCTTGTCCGAGAACGCCAGAGAATACATCCAGGAGAAGCTTAGATCGGCTGCCTGGTTGATAAAGAGTATTCACCAGAGGCAAAGGACCATATACCGTGTGACGGAAAGTATTGTTCGGTTTCAAAGGAATTTTTTTGATAGGGGCATTACATGTCTCAAACCGCTTGTTCTTCGTGATGTGGCGGAAGACATAGAAATGCATGAATCAACGGTCAGCAGGGTAACCACAAACAAATATGTTTTTACACCCCAAGGGACCTTTGAATTGAAATTTTTCTTCAATAGCGCCATAAACAGCATTGAAGGGGATGCAGTAGCCTCGGAAAGCGTAAAGGAGCATATCCGGAATATCATCAAAGCCGAGAATAAACGCAAACCCTGCACCGATCAGGAAATCGTGCATATACTGAAAAAAATGAACATAAATGTGGCGCGTCGGACCGTGGCAAAATACCGCGAGTCGATGGCTATTTTGCCCTCAAGAAAGCGGAAAAATTTTTGTTAAAATATCTCTTTGACATCTTGTAATTCCTTGTTTAAACTACGAAATTTTTGGAGGGGAAGACTATGGATATCACTGTGACTTTCAGACACACGGAACCAATGGAAAGCCTTAAGGCTTACGCCGAAGATAAAGTGTCCAAGATAAAGAAATACTTGGATTTTCCAATGGAAGCCCATATTGTGCTAACGGTAGAAAAATTCAGGCATCAGGCGGATGTAACTTTGGATGTCAACGGGACCAGGATTAAGGCTTTCGAGGAGACCGGGGATATGTACTCGGCAATTGATCAGGTTATGGACAAAATCGAAAAGCAGGTCAAGAGACATATATCAAAAATGAGGAGTCGAAGATCCGAAAACCTGAAGAGTGATGATGGCGCCATCGGTGAAGAGACAGAAGAGATAGGCATGCTTGGCCAGGATGAACCGGTGATTGAGGTTGAAAAAATGGTCGCTAAACCCATGGACCCTGAAGAAGCTGCAATGCAGCTTAATATGTCAAGACAGGATTTTTTAGTATTCAGAAATGCCAATTCCAGAGAAATTAACGTGATTTATAAAAGAGGGGATGGAAACCTGGGGTTGATTGAACCGATCAGTTAGTTTTTTAACTTAAATATATTTGATTTGCAGATAAAAAGATTAAAGAAAACAAACACTTGAATCCCTGATCCAGACCGATTCACCTTACTGGATTGACAATAAACTGTCACAATTTTGAAGCTCGGCCTATAAATTAAGTAATCACAGAGTCGCGACAGGGCGGGCCTTGTACCCTGGAATCCTTGTCCATTTTCTCCCAACTAATTGGGAGAAGAGCCTTATTATTTGATTTGGGAAATATCCAGTAAAAAATTGAGTTTTTAAATGGATTTATGAAATGAAAATGTCTGAAATTATAGAAGAAGAAAACATTATTCCCGATTTAAAGGCCAAGGACAAAAACGGTGTTCTTGAAGAATTGGCTGAAGTGGTATCCAACCGTGATCCTTCAATAAATAAAAGGGATCTTGTCAGGGTCCTTATAGAAAGGGAACGCCTTGGAAGCACAGGTATCGGAGACGGCGTAGCAATACCCCATGGAAAGATGAACGGAATTAAACATCCACTGATTTCATTTGGGAGGAGTCATAAGGGTCTGGATTTTGATTCAATGGATGGCCAGACCGTTTATCTCTTTTTTCTCCTGGTTGCACCGGAGAATTCTTCCAGTGTTCATTTACAGGTCTTGGCAAAAATCGCGAAGATTTTAAAAAACAGTACGATAAGAAAACATTTGATGGAAGCGAGGACAAGAGAAGAGATTTACCGGACAATTATCCAAACAGACGAGGACTCTTTACCTCTCTAAGGGAATTAACATGATAGGACTTTTAATTATTTCCCATTGCGATTTGGGAAAGGAATTACTGAGCGCCGCCAGGCTCATTATGGGACGGCTTGAAGCCGTTGAGTCCATCTCTATTACCCAGACAACGGAGAGTTCAGAGATGCTCGAGGCGATTTCTAAGAAAATAAGCAAACTCGACAGCGGCCAGGGTGTTCTGGTGATGACAGATATGTTTGGCGGGACCCCCTCCAATCTAAGCCTTTCATTTCTGGAGGAGAAGAGGGTAGAGGTGCTGACCGGGGTGAATCTGCCGATGGTTGTCGCCGCGGTTCAGGACAGGGATCGCCTCAAACTGAATGAACTTGGTGAAAAGGCCCGGCAGGCGGGTAGAAAGAGCATCGCCCTGGCAGGGAACTTGCTGAAATAGAATGATTTCTCTTATCACTATTGACGAAGATAATTTTCAGTATTTTAAGGATGATATACTTGAGATTGAAAAGGCCTCCTTCCCTTCACCCTGGAGCCCGAATGCCTTCAGAGAGGAGATAAACAGGCCGGTCTCCAACTTGTGGGGGCTGGTAATGAATAACAAATTGGTCGGCTATATATGTTTCTGGGAATTTGCAGGTGAGATCCATTTGATGAATATTGCAGTCCACCCCGACAGACGCCGGAGCGGGCTCGGCCAGCACATGTTGAGCCGGATGATTCAAGCGGGAATATCCAAAGGATTTCAGACTGCCTGGCTGGAGGTGAGGCCTTCAAATTTTAAGGCGCGAAGACTTTATAAAAAAGCATGTTTCAGGGAGATAGGCCGCAGAGCGCAGTATTACAAGGACACCCACGAAGATGCCATTGTAATGTCCCTGCGTAACCTTCCTGATCTATCCGGCCGGCAGGGGGAAACAGCAAATACGCTCTATTTTCAAAGCTAATCAGGAGGTGAAAGATGTCGTTAAAAGTAGCTGTAAACGGTTTTGGGCGCATCGGTCGAATGGTTTTCAGGGCAGGGTTCAACAATGACGATATCGAATTTATCGCTGTGAATGATCTTACAGATCCTCAAACCATGGCACACCTGATCAAATATGACTCGGTTCACGGTGTTTTGGATGCGGATGTGTCGAGCACTGACCATTCCCTTATCATTAACGGGAAAGAAATTGAAATATTTAAAGAAAGAGAACCCTCAAAACTGCCTTGGAAAAATATAGGTGTTGAAACGGTGTTTGAATGTACCGGCCTTTTCAGGGAACGGGATAAGGCTTCCGGCCATCTGGATGCAGGTGCAGACAAAGTCATTATCTCGGCGCCGGCAAAGGGCCCTGATATCACCCTTGTCATGGGCGTGAATCATCATGAATATGACCCTCAAAAACACCATATAGTTTCCAATGCATCCTGTACGACCAATTGTCTTGCACCGCCCTGTAAGGTCCTGATGGACCGTTTTGGGATTGAAAAAGGCCTGATGACCACAACCCATTCGTATACCGGGGATCAAAGGTTGCTCGATTTTCCTCATAAAGACCTGAGAAGGGCCAGGTCCGCAGCACTTTCTATGATTCCCACTACAACGGGAGCCGCCAAGGCGGTTTCTCTGGTACTGCCGCAACTGGAGGGGAAGCTGAACGGCATGTCTATTCGAGTACCCACGCCAAACGTATCGGTCGTGGATCTGGTCGCCCAGCTCAGCAAACCTGCAACGGTCGAGGAAGTGAATAGGGCCATGAAGGAAGCCGCTGAAAACGATCTCAAAGGGATTTTGGTTTACTGTGATGAGCCCCTGGTGTCCGTGGATTTTAACGGTTCGCCTGCTTCTTCGATTGTAGACTCTCTTTCCACAATGGCAATCGGGGACATGGTGAAGGTCCTGGCCTGGTATGATAACGAGTATGGGTACTCAAACCGTCTGGTGGAACTGGCGGTTTATATGGCCAATAAATAATCGAAGACTTGCTCACCCGAGCTCTCAGAGGCCGCACAGGGTTCTTATTTCGTGTAAAACAATAAAGTTATTACTCTGTGTGCTCTGTGCGAGGATTAATTTTTTCTTTGTTTCTTTTCCCTCATTCGGGGATGGCGTTTGAATGCATAGGAGGTATGAAAATGACCGGCCGGGTGCCATTGATCGCAGGCAACTGGAAGATGAATCTGAACATTGACGAATCGGTAAAACTTGTTGGCGCCACTGTAGCCGGCATGCAGGATCTTACGGATGTTGATGTCTTGGTGGCGCCTCCGTTTACAGCTCTTTCCTCGGTAAGGCAGGCAATCGGAGATTCGAAGATTTTTCTGGCGGCACAGAACATGTGCTCTGAGGTAAGCGGGGCATTTACCGGAGAGATTTCAGGGAAAATGCTGCGGGAAGCCGGGTGCACCCATGTTATCCTTGGGCATTCGGAAAGAAGGAGTCTCTATAAGGAAACGAGTGAGATGATTGACTTCAAGGTAAGGGCCGCTGTTGTTATGGGCCTTATTCCCATTGTGTGTATCGGGGAAACCCTGGAGGAGAGAGAGGCCGGTCGAACTTTTGATGTTCTCCAACAACAATTGGACGGGTCGCTGAAAAACTTTGAAAAAGAGAAGGCGATGGCGCCCGGCACTATCCTGGCATATGAGCCTGTGTGGGCCATTGGAACAGGACGAACAGCGACGCCGGGGCAGGCCCAGGAGACTCACGAGTTTATAAGGCAGTGGATTGGAAAAAGCTTTGATTCGAAAACGGCGGATCAGGTCAGGATTCTCTATGGCGGCAGTGTTAAACCTGATAATATAGTAGATCTCATGGCAGAGCCTGATATTGATGGCGCCCTTGTGGGTGGAGCCAGCCTGAAGGGCGATTCTTTTGTCAAGCTTATTCGTTTTGGAAAGGAATGATACACCGCACAATGCTGTTTCGGCTCAATAAGTATTTGAGAAAAATCAGTTTTTATGAGTTATTTTTTATTGCATTTTCTATTATTTGAGTTAATGTTAAAGGATTATAGACGGCGTGAATGGTGCCGTCTTGATAAAAGAGGTTAATCAATGCAACCTATTCTTATTATCGTACATGTTATCGTCTGCCTCGCGCTGATTCTTATCGTTCTTCTCCAGCAGGGAAAGGGAGCGGGCATGGGAGCGGCCTTTGGCGGATCAAGCCAGACTGTTTTCGGCAGTACGGGCGCCACCTCGTTTATGCATAAGGTGACGACGGCCGCAGCCATTATATTTATGTTAACATCCCTCGGGCTTTCGATTTTCTTTGGGAGGGGAGTTACTTCTTCCGTTATGGAGGATGTCAAACAGTCAAGTGCTCCGGTGGCTGAAACCGGACAGGCGCCGGCTCAGCCTGCGGACAAAGAGGGGAAGTTTTAATTGGGTGGATGTCAGTGCCGAAGTGGTGGAACCTGGTAGACACGCTATCTTGAGGGGGTAGTGGGCTACGCCCGTGCGGGTTCAAGTCCCGCCTTCGGCACCATTTATATAGAAATCTCAATATGTTATCATCGTTTTAGTGCAAATTATTGATCCCGCACATGGTGTCTGATAAACGTCTCTTAAATCTTCAAGTTCCATTTGATCTGTAACCCCCTTGCATCGTCCTAACCTGATCCCTTGATCATTGGTATTGCCATTGGAGTAACGGTAAACATGACCGGATGCTTTCTCACTTAATATATCGTATTTATAAGTTGTGACCAGAATTTGACTTCTTAATAGTGTTTCTACAATACTGCACTTTGGCCTAACATCAGGACAGATATTTCCCTTTAAGAAGACTGGTAAGTTGAATAGACAAGCCGAAATGATGCATTCGCGGGATGCGGACTCTCTTATATATCCAAGATTGCAGGTCTGTGTTGTGTATGCATAATACGGAGTTTTCCGAGTGCCTAAAAAAATTTCAAGATATCCCCAGTTAGGACATATCAAGCTATCGTATTGGATTAAACAGGGGGAAGATCTTTGATGATTTTTTCAACAGTGCGGGAAAGCCTTTCAATATGGTTTTTGCACACATCAAAAATCGCTTCAGCATTCAGATCAAAATAGTGGTGAGAGATGATATCTCTCATTCCCTTGGCCTTTTTCCAGTCCACCTGTTGGTACTTCTGCAATAAGGACTGTTTAGTGACTTTGTCGAGATTCTTGAGACTCTCGCCGATCGCGATCAATTGCATGCAAATCGCATCCAATTTTTCCATACCAGCCTCGCCCTTCACAAAATCTTCAGGCGATTGGATCGGTTCAAAACGTTTCATTATGGTTTTCGCTGATCGTAGGATTTGAGTCAAAATTTCCAGGGCCAGATCCCTATCATACTCAGGCATAAAGAGCCTCATCCTCAATCTTACGTTTGAGATAATCATTCATCTTTTCGCGATAGCTGACAACATCCACAGGTAAGCCCAATTGGTCTTCCAGATCCTGTTTGATACCGATCAGATTAAATAGATCCTGTTTCTCAAGCAACACGACAACATCAATGTCACTTTCAGTGTTCATATCGCCACGTGCAAAGGATCCGAAGATACCGATTTTTTCTATACGGTATCTCCGCTGATTACCTTTTTTAAAACGCCTTAAGGCCTCGATGATATCATCTCTTTTCATTTTTTCCTCGAATGTCTGTGAAAATAATTAACTACAAACTACTGGTTTTATTTTAATTTGTCAATATCGAGGCTGGGGTCGTTGCATCTGCATTAGGAGAGCCTCTTTCCATATAAAAAATTGGGAGCTTGCAGCGTAAGACGAAATGAAACGGAAAGAAATTCCCAATTAATCAAAGATAAAGAATTGCAGGGCTGATTGTTAACGATTAGCAGATGAAGGAATGTGGTTGTGTCCGAAATTGTGCCCAAAATTGTGCCTATTTTGAATGATAAGCTGTGATTTTAAGTGAGATTTGGTGACACCCAAACCAGAAGTGGCCTTGGCGAAAAAGCTTATAATTTTATTATGTTAAATAATTTTAGATCAGTGTTTGTCACTGTTAATCACACCCATCTAAAAGGGTTCAAGTCCCGCCTTCGGCACTATATTATACATATCAAAAATTTAGACTTTTAGGTTTGTCCGGAAGAGGGGGATTTTGGAGCAATATAAAGCATTTTCACGAAATCCCTCATTTGTTGGCGATGACCTACTGATATAAGTAGAAATGTCCTTTATAAACAGGTCAAATGAACCAAAACCGTCTTTTTATCTGTCCCAGTTATATGGTATCCAACCATATTCGTATATCATTCACTCCCGCATGCCATCTCGAATAACGAAAGGATTCCCCATCAAACCGGTATCCCGTTCGTTTTCAAGGGCGTATTGTCTACAGATAGACTTCTCTCTCTGAAAGTCTGCCGCACTTTTGCTTGGATGGTACAGAGGACCCCCACAGCTTGAAAGGATCATCATGAAGCATAGCGAAAAAAACAGGATTATTTTCTTCATTTCCTTTCCCCTCCCTTTTTAAGGCCAGCCTTGGAAAGGAATATTATTGCAAAACCGGCGTAATTTCAATAGATATTTTTCTGGTTTTTAGTTGACTTGGGTATAAAGGCCCAACATCGGGGTGGAATTCAAAGCGGCCCGGCATGACAATCTTCTCCAGTCCGCATCTACTCCTAAGGTGGAAGCGACCCTCGCTGTGGCCTGCCGGAAAAGCAGGAGATAGCTACCACCAGGCGGTTGCAGTGCAGCCCACGACTCGGGCCGCGGCGAAAAGTGAAGGGAGTTTGATCCGAAAGATGCGTCCTTTCGAAGAGTCCCATGCCCAGCCTGCTAGACGGTGGCAAGCTTCGCCTTAAGCTTTGTGCCTTGTTCTGCCTTACACAGATCAGGGGCCTGGGATTCGAGGGGTCTGCGACACGCCGGGAGGCTCGGAACGGCACTCCCCTCCAGGAAGCATCTAAATAAATTTTGTAACCTTTTTCAATATCCTGCCTCTTTATCATGTAATACGTTTTTCAGAGAATAAATTTTTCCTCGATGTATGGAAGAGGATGCGAAAGAAGGGGGTTCAAAAATATGTTTGAAGTTACTGAAAAGGCGAGTGAAAAGATAAAGGAATTATTGAAAGACAAAGATATCCCGGGCATTCGGATCGCCCTTTCCCAGGGAGGTTGAGCTGGTCCCTCACTGGGCATGGCTCTGGATGAGCCTAAAGACAATGATGAAGTGTTTGATGACAGGGATCTTACCTATATTGTCGAAAAGGGATTGTATAAGATGGTAAAACCCATAAAGGTGGATTATGTGAATAATTATATGGGCGCGGGTTTTGAAATTTCATCAAGCCTTTCCACAGGCGGGGGGTGTGGAGGTTCCTGTAGCTGCTAGCAATCCTTTATGTAAATGGAATCGACCTTATCCCATCCTCTGTCCGGAAGCCCTCGCGGGGCAGGGGGTTGGCTTTTTATTTCTACCTGGGAAAAAAGCATCAGATCAAAAGGCCCCCAACTGGCAGGAAGAAATCTTGACCTTCAGGGTTTCGCAGGCTGAGGAAACATCCATCCTCGCTATTCCAAATTTTTTCGCAATATCCCACGCAGCCGCACACTCAATTTTACCGTTAACGAGAGCATCCCGGATAGCCTTTTCCAGGGATTGAGTTACGGTTTCCGCCGGTTTGACAATCCTTTTTTCAGGATGATAGCCGTAGAGTCCCATTTGGCATTTGATAATACGTATCTCAAGTGTATCAATCGTAAAACCCACCTCAGCAGGGGGCACATTCAGATCTCCCGCAATCTTGTGAGCAGCAGCGCATGATACTTTTCGTTTTGTGGCTTTCTGCTTCAGGGCTTCGGCGATCTCCGGTTGTACCTTGCGGTCTGGCGGGTGTTTTTTGGCATAATGGCCCCTATCTTCGTGAGTCATGGCGGTTCCTCCGGTATTTTCTTATGTTGAGTAAGTTTTTGTCCCATACATTTTTAGTTTACTGCCTGTTAGTGGTTTATTTCAAGTATTGCTTTTGTCCTGGCAATAGTTCTTGACCCATTGTCCGATCTTAGCTAACTTCCCTTTAGTTTTTGGTATTGTTCAAGAGTGGCACCAAAGGTAATTCTTTCATGTTTCAGGAAGAGATTTGGAATCAGTGAAATGAATGGCCCAAATCCGCGTGTTAATATGAAAAACACCTCCATTTGGGTCCCGCTTTCGATCTGGTGAGGGTATGGACAACGAGCAAGGACTGACGGCCCAGCTGGAAACCCTCTTTCATCCCAGATCCGTTGCTATTGTGGGAGTGCCCAGGGGGATGAAGACAGGGAAGTTCTTCCTTATGGCCCTTCTGGACCAGGGCTTCCCTGGTCGCATATACCCTGTCAATCCCGAGGCAGAGGAGATCGAAGGGCTCAAGGCCTTTCCCAGCGTCTCGGCAATCCCCGGGCCAGTAGACCTGGCCATTGTTCTTGTCCCTCACTTTCATGCCCTTTCCGTTGTGAGGGAATGTGCGGCCAAAGGGGTCAAGGGGGCGGTTCTTTTCACGTCGGGATATAAGGAAACCGGGACCGAGGAGGGTAAGGTCATGGAGGATGAACTTGTCCGCGAGGCCCGAGCTTCCGGGATGCGCCTTATCGGGCCCAACGGCATGGGGTTCTACGTTCCA
>CAZIXY010000027.1:0-18556 GCA_964543315.1 uncultured Desulfobacteraceae bacterium
GAAGCCCTTCCCCGCCGAGTAAAAAGGCGTAACGCGACTTTTTACGAGGTTATCATTATTTGTTTGTTGGACAACTCAAGACCCCCTCGGTCTAAGTTATGAAATAAGGGGACTGATTTTGATTCCTGCCTTTGACAGGGTGGATGAGGCAATAATTTAGCAACTTTAATAAAATGGAGGATACCGGGATGTCTCACGCAAAGAAAAGGCGTATCCTTATGGGGATTGGGATCTGCCTTATGGCAGTCGGCCTGCTGGTAGTTATAAGCGGCGTACAGGGAGAGGCAAGAGAAAGAACAGATTTGCCCAGGCATTATCCCGATGAATTTGATGGAAGCGGGGTGGTCGATACAATAGGACAACATGATATAGTGATCAATGATTGTTTCTACAAGTTTTCCAAGCGTCCCATGTTCAACAGCTATACTCATGTGAATGTATCCAGAAAACACTTTCATGAGGGCGATTCGGTCTATTATATAAAAAATGATAAAGGCGAAATAAAATCTTTGTGGGAAAAGAGGTAGTTGCTGGGACTAAAGGATAATCATGTGAGAAGGGCTTTATTTGTGAGGAGGACAAGGAGGCAGGGCCGGGACGGTCCTGCCTTTTTTGATTATTTATGACATCTCTATATGAAAATCCCGTACATAAAAAAACGCTTTAATTGAAGTGCGCATGATGATAGTATGATCGCATCTGAAGGCAAATCGATACCTAATCATATGCTATATGAATAAAGCCTGTTAAAGACTCACGTTGTTTATGTTTCAGCCTGACTATGTGAGTCGTTACAGATTGCGTGAGTAACATTTTTTGGCAGAGGGGCTTTGAAATGCCGAAAACCCTGAAGAATCCATTTTCTCCTGATGGTGTATGCCAGATCCTTAAAAAGCGGGGTCTCATATCTGTTGAACAGGAAGAAGAGATTATGAGAAAAAGGGAGGGACTTCAGGCAAAGCTGGAGAAATTGAGATCCATGCGTCAGGCCTCCACTTCTGCGAAGGCAAAAATTTTAAGTCCCATAACCATTGTCGATGTCATTGCCGCACTGAAATTTGACAGAGCGGATGATCCCGAGAAGGAACTTGATGAAGAGACGATCTATCAGATTTTGTCGGATGAATGGGGCGTTGCCTATAAAAAGATTGATCCTTTGAAGCTGGATATCAACCTGGTAACCGGTACTATCCCTCATTCATTTGCCATGAAACATCTGGCACTTCCCATTAATGTCAAGGACCGATGCCTTACCGTTGCCATGGCAAATCCCTTTGATGTGGAGGTGATCGAAGATATTTCCCGTGTGAGTCATATGAAAGTGGAACCTGTTGTCAGCCCCAAGACCGATATCATTAAACTTATGAATGAGTTTTTCGGCTTCAAGCGGTCTATTACGGCAGCAGAACATGAGTTTGCAGGACCGTCTGTTGATCTGGGCAATTTAGAACAGTATGTTCGGTTGAAATCCGCGGACGAACTCCCGTCAGATGATCAGCACATTGTCAATGCCGTCAACCATCTCCTGAGTTATGCCTTTGACCAGAGGGCCAGCGATGTACACCTGGAGCCCAAGAGGAATGTGAGCCTGGTGAGAATGCGCATTGATGGTGTCTTGCATACGGTTTATACCCTTCCGAGGACGGTTCACTCCGCCATTGTGAGTCGCATAAAGGCGCTTTCCAGGTTAGACATGGCTGAAAAGCGAAGGCCTCAGGACGGACGGATCAAGACCGATAAAGGTGGGGTGGAGGCAGAGATTAGGGTATCCACGATTCCAGTCGCCTTTGGGGAAAAAGTGGTCATGAGGATTATGGATCCGGATATCCTGTTCCAGAAACTTGAAAAACTCGGGTTTTCATCGGGTGATTTAATACGGTTCCAGCAATTCATCAGCATGCCTCATGGGATTGTTCTTGTATGTGGTCCAACAGGCAGCGGCAAGTCAACGACCCTTTATTCTACCCTTCGGGACCTTTCAACACCTGAGATCAATATTACGACCATTGAGGATCCCATCGAGATGGTGCATGAGGATTTCAACCAGATCGCAGTCCAGCCTGTGGTGGGTATAACCTTTGGGTCAATCCTGAGGAATATTCTGAGGCAGGACCCGGATATTATAATGATAGGTGAAATGAGGGACCTCGAGACAGCGGAAAATGCCATTCAGGCTGCATTGACGGGGCACCTGGTTCTTTCTACCCTCCATACCAATGATGCCCCTTCGGCTATTACAAGGCTCCTTGACTTAGGGATTCCCTCCTTTCTGATCCAGGCCACGCTCATTGGGGTGATGGCACAGCGTCTTGTACGAAAGATCTGTGTTCACTGCAAGGAATCCTTTGAGATGGAAAGCTCTGAGTTGAGCGCGCTGGGTCTTGAGATACCAAAAAAAGGCAGGGTCGTTCTTTATCAGGGAAAGGGTTGTATCAAGTGCCGAGGCACAGGGTATCTTGGAAGAACCGGTGTCCTCGAGGTACTCCCCTTTACGGAATCCATTAAAAACCTCGCAAGCGCAGACACTGATCCGGAAGTTCTTCGTGTACAGGCAAGGAAGGAAGGTATGGTAACCCTCCGGGAAAACGCGATTAAGAAGCTTTTGGAAGGCAAGACTACCTACCAGGAAGTCCTAAGGGTCACGTGGGAGCAGTCCTGATTACCCATGCTTCATCAACTATGCATCTCCAATTTTGCCATTATCAAACATCTTGAAATTACCCTGAGGCCGGGGCTCAATATCCTGTCCGGGGAGACCGGCGCAGGGAAGTCGATCATTATCAACGCTATGAATCTTATCCTTGGAGGGAGGGCATCGGCTGATCTTATTCGTAGCGGCTGCAAAGAGGCCACTGTAGAGGCTCTTTTCAGTTTTCCGGAGAATCAGGTCTTGAAGGAGATGCTGAAAGAGTTCGGACTTACCTTTGAAGGCGAGCTGTTGATCAAAAGGACCATTTTTCGAGAAGGCAGAAACAAGGTTTTTATTAATGGCGCAATGGCCACCCTGCAAATGCTTTCCCGTCTGGGATCCAGCTTGATAAGCATATCAGGTCAGCACGAGCACCAGCTTCTCCTAAAACCGGAAAATCACCTTTACCTGCTGGATGATTTTGGCGGGCTTTCGCCGGAACGGTCGGAGCTGGGTGACATGTACAGAAGGCACCAGTCTTTTAAAGATAAAATCCGGGATATGGAAAAGGAGATCCAGGAAACAGGAGAAAAGCAGGATTTGAGCCTATTCCAGATACAGGAAATTGAAGGAGCCGGGCTCCTGCCCGGTGAGGACGAGTTGCTTTCCCAGGAAAAGAGCCGTCTTCAAAACGCTGAAGAACTGTTGGAGATTGCTACGGAAGCTTACCAGACCCTTTATGAGAGACATGACGCAGTCCTTTCTTCCGTTTCCCAATGCGCCAAGCGGTTAGACAGGGGGGCCGAGATCGATCATAGGCTCGGTTCCATCAGGAATGCCCTTGAAGAGATCGAAGTAAAATTGGAAGATGCCTCTATCTCTCTCAGGGATTTTCAAAAAACGATCCATATGGATCCGGACAGGCTGGAAGGTGTCTTGGAAAGGATTGAACAGATAAATAGGCTCAAGCGAAAATACGGCCCGACTTTGCAAGACATCAAGGAGTTCAGGGATGGGCTTGCCACCAGAATGTATGATCTTGACGAAAAAAGGAAAGGTCTTGGTGAGCTTGAAAAACAAAGAGGGATATTAGAAGCCCGGTTGACGGATATGGCTATGGAGCTTTCCAAAAAGAGGAAAAAGACCGGTAAAATTTTGGAAAAGGCCATTGAAAATGAAATTCAGCAACTTAACATGCCCGGGACAAAATTCCAGGTAAGTTTTAGTGAAGAGGCTCATGATCAAAAAGGCCTGGATATGCCTGAAATTGAGAGGATTGGGGCCGACGGTATTGACCAGGTGGAATTCATGATCTGCCCCAATGTGGGTGAGGAATTGAGGCCACTTGCAAAGATAGCATCAGGGGGTGAGCTATCGAGGCTCATGCTTGCAGTGAAAACAATCCTGGCAAGAACCGGTTCCATAGAGACGGTCATTTTTGATGAGGTTGATTCGGGTATCGGCGGCGGCACGGCAGAAGTGGTTGGGAACAAACTCCTGTCTTTGGCGGAATATCATCAAATATTATGCATTACCCATCTGCCCCAGATCGCAAGCCAGGGTAAAACACATTTTTTGGTGATAAAAGAGATTGTAAACGCGAGAACACAGGCGAGAATCTCCGAGTTGGATCCCGAATCGA
This sequence comes from uncultured Desulfobacteraceae bacterium, assembly GCA_964543315.1. GTDB lineage: Bacteria > Desulfobacterota > DSM-4660 > Desulfatiglandales > Desulfatiglandaceae > JAFDHL01. The sequence goes on from CAZIXY010000027.1 coordinate 4,272, forward strand.
GGGTCCAGGAGATTGCCCGTCTCCTGGGCGGCCGTGAAATTACGCCCAGCGCCGTGGCCCATGCCAGGGAGATGCTCGGCTAACGTGTCATCCTGATGACCTGACCGGGTGAAAAAGAGCCCTGCCCTACGGGTACTGCCAGTGATTGGCTTTCCATTATAGAAGTGACTCTTATTTCTCCTATTCTATCGCCCAAGAGACTGTAGGACTGGCCTCCTTCGCAGGAAATGGTTTCTCCCCGTGCGAAAACCGTGAAGTGCTGATTTGGGCGCAGCCCAATGTCTTTTCCCGCCGTTGTCTTTATGGTGTCCTTTTCGACAGAGAGTATTTTGCCTGTCCACGGATCCTTCGATAATTCCTTTGTGACCGCCTTAGCCTGGCGTTCCAGTATATCGGAGAGGTACTTTTTCAAAAGTTCATTCATGATCCGTTTTTCATCCTGGGCATCAGGAATTTTATCCAAGGACACCAGTTCCTCCTCCGATTCGAGATTGTTTATCAAAAGCGTCTTGGTCATGATATCAAATACGTTAATGACCACGGAAATCTCGTACATCTTTTTGGATTTACTCAAAAACAGGATACCGGTCTTCCTCTTTGCGGATCGGACCGGATTGACAACGCCCGTGATTATTGCGTTCATGCCCAGATCCTCGGCCTTTTCCAGAAATTCATTTTCCGGTTTGACAATCCCCAATGTGCATAATTTATCTTTTGCGGGGAGATTGACGTCATCGGGAGCCTCACAGATTATTAGATCGGGGGATGTGCTCAAAACCGCCAACAAATCGTCCATTATCTTCTTTTCCATTGCAGGATCCAGCCCGGCGAGGTCGACAAAAGGCAGGACCATAACACGTTTTTTGAGCTCCGGGTTGGCCGGTTTTTTCTTGTTGGTCATGGATTCGGGCAGGATTTTCTTAAATGCTGACTTTGTCTTGGTACACCCGGAAAATGGAACGAGAATGAGCAACAGAAGGACAAAAAATATTCCAATGAAATATTGTCTGCGCATATTATACCTTCCTATACTAATTAGTTTGGTTCATCACCAAAAATTTGGGAGAAAGGGGGCCGGGATTTGAGGAGTCAAGGGGTCAGGGAATTAGCATATTTTCGAAATCGCCTCTTACTCGAACCCCTAAACCCTTGGATCCCTGAATCCTTTACAAATCACCAAAAAACAACATCAAAAGAACTGAATTCGCCTTTCCATTCCTCTTGTGTCTCATGAACCCGCGTCACTTGGGCGTAAGGGGGTCCCTGGTGGCACCATTTGACCAGTTTTTTCACGTTTTCTTCAGGTCCTTCCAAAAGAGCCTCAACCGCACCGTCTGAGCGGTTTTTGACCCAGCCGCAGACACCCAGGGAAACGGCCTCCTTCCGAGTGGAGTCCCTGAACCATACCCCTTGAACTCTGCCTTCTATGACAAGACGCACTCTGAGTTTACTCATAAACCTATTTTTTTAATAGTGCCATGATCTGTTGTCAATAGCCTGGTTTTAATATCAGCCTTGTTCCTGTTCCAAAAGCCTAAAAAATTCGGCCTCACTAAGGATTTTAGTGCCCAGATCTTTGGCCTTTTGAAATTTTGATCCGGGAGATTCCCCCACGACCAGATAGTCCGTGTTCATGCCTACAGAGGAGGAGAGTCTCCCACCCTTTTTGCGGATAAGATCTTTGGCCTGAGAACGTGACACGGAACGGAGTGATCCCGTTATGGCGAAGGTCTTTTCTTTGGCAGGGGATGTAATGGGAACGGAATAAGCCTCTTCAGGGCTGACTCCGGCCTCAATCAGGCGCCTTATGTTTTGCCTGTTTTGTATGTCTTCAAAAAAGGAAACAACGCTCCCTGCTATTTTCGCCCCGATACCCTTGATGCCGGTGTCTTTAACATTGCCTTTTCCTTTTCGATATTCCAGATCCTCTCTTGCAGCGTTTTGGAGATTTTTGAGGCTTTTGAAATGATTGGCAAGTATTTGAGCAACGTGCTCTCCAACATGCCTGATTCCAAGCGCAAAAATGAACTTGGCAAGAGTGGTCTTTTTGCTTTTTTCTATGGCCTGAAGGAGGTTTTTTGCCGATTTTTCCTCAATTTTATCCAGTTTTGTGAGGTCTTCAAAGCGCAAGCCATATATGTCAGCTTCCTCTTTGATCATCCCCCTATCTCGCAGCTGGGTGATTATTTTGTCACCAAGGCCATCAATGTCCATGGCCCCTTTTGAAACAAAATGCTTCAGGGATTCCTTGATCTGAACAGAACAGTCAGGGTTCGGACATCTTAATACAACTTCACCCTCCTTTTTTACCACTTTGGTCCCGCATACGGGGCATTGATTCGGCATGACAAATTTTTTTTCAACTCCGGTTCTCTTTGATTTAACCACCTTGACGACCTCAGGAATCACTTCACCTGCCCTCTGGACTATCACCGTGTCTGATTCGCGGATATCCTTTCTTCGAATTTCTTCCTGATTATGGAGTGTCGCACGTTTTACCAAGACACCCCCTATTTGAACGGGTTCAAGGTGGGCAACCGGTGTGAGAGCACCTGTCCGCCCTACCTGGACATCAATTTTCAGGATTTTGGTAGTTTCCCGGGTGGATTTGAACTTAAACGCAAGGGCCCATCTGGGACTCCTGGATTTCTGGCCAAGGCGGGCCTGTAGTTTTAACTGGTTCACCTTTATGACAGCCCCATCTATTTCAAAAGGAAATTGATCTCTTATGTCCTCAAGATGATGGCAGTAATCTATAGCCTCAGCGATAGTGTTGCATATCTTGAGATACGGCCTGTTGACTCTGAGTCCCCATTGCTGAAGAGAAAGCATGAGTTCGTACTGGGTCTCAAATTTTGGGCCGCTCATTTCTCCGATACCATAGCAAAACATGTTGAGAGGTCTTTTTGCAGTAATCCTTGAATCAAGCTGCCTCAAAGAGCCTGCCGCCGCATTCCTGGGATTGGCAAAGGGCGGAAGGCTCTTGTTTAAGCGTTGGGTATTTAGAGCCTCAAACGCTTCCGTTTCCATATACACCTCTCCCCGTGCCTCCAGGTAGGCAGGGATGGGTTTTCCTCCTTCCGGTTGTGTCAAGGTCAGGGGGACTGATAATATTGTTTTGATATTACCGGTGATTTCTTCTCCCACGTATCCATCGCCCCTTGTGGAGGCCACTGAAAGAGCGCCGTCTTCATAGACCAGCTCAACGGCCACACCGTCCATCTTGGGTTCAACAGTATATTGAAGATCGGACACACCCCCTAAGAGTTTTCTGATCCTTTTATCAAAATCAATCATGTCTTTGTCAGAAAATCCGTTTTCAAGACTGAGCATGGGAATTCGGTGGTTGACTTGAGAAAAGGCCTTTTGGGGCTCTGTCCCGACCCTTTGGGTGGGGGAGTCCGGCGTCACAAGACCTGGATATTGCCGTTCCAGATCCAGCAACCGTTGAAAGAGCCTATCATATTCGGCATCGGATATCTCCGGATCATCAAGGGAATAATAGCGGTGATTGTGATACCTGATCTTTTCTTTCAGGTCTTCAATTTCTTCAGTTATTTCTTTCATTTTTTAAGAATCCTTGTGGAAAAAAAGGGGGTTTTAGCTGCCTCGTTTTGATGGATTTGCAATATTTAGGAGTATTTCTGCAGCCGAGCGGGACATCTTTCTCATTAATGGGTCTGAAAAGCCCGGCCGCCATTTTAGGTCGAAGAGCTCATCTGAAACCACAAGCAATGCAGCCATTGCAATCGATCGATAATGGGTGACGGCCATGAGGGCCGATATTTCCATTTCAACCGCCAAAATTCCCTGACTCTGATATTGTTTTACCTTATTTGGGGTTTCGCGATAGAGCGCGTCTGTCGTCCAGACAGGACCTTTCGTAAACGGGAGGGTTAGTCCTTTCAGATCCTTTTCCAGAATCCGGTTGAGTTTTGAATCCGATTCAAGGGTTTTACCACCAATGGGATAGTGAGAAGATGTTCCTTCTTCAGAGATCGCAACCGTTGGAATGATCAGGTGTCCGATGCGCAAGTTTGGCTGTAAAGATCCGCACCATCCCAGAACCCAGATCCTCTTGGCCCCTAAAACGATGAGTTTTTCAAGGGCAATGACGGCCTGTGGAGCCCCAAAAAAAGGGCCTGAAATTGTGAGTGGAGCTTCTGATCCATCCTCTATCTGGTATATATGAAATATATTCGTCATCGTGGACGGGATCTCTTTTGCCCTGGATAAGTGAACCAGGTATTTCAGTTCTGAAGGAATTGTCACCATCAAAACGTCCGGACTCACACGGGGTTCCCCCTTTCCCTTAAGAGGTCTGATGATACCTTCATTTTCTCTTGTTTTCTGATTCAATGTGTTGACCTTTTTTGATTGCCTAGAAGGCTGTCGGAAAACCCCCATCTACCGTTCGACATGCCGTTCGACAAGCTCACGGTCCCGAGCAACGTCGAGGGACTCACGGCCCTGAGCAAAGCCGAAGGGCTGCGTTATCCTCATCCCTCGTCACTGCAGCGTACTGGTCTGCACGCCTTCCGCCCTCCGTAGCAAGGCTACTGGGGAGGACGGGAATTCCCCGGGATTTGGGATGCCTTGTATCTGGAGATTTTCCATCAGCCTCCAACAGAACCGGTTCTTCGACAGGTTCCTATTGTCAAAAGGGTGATTTGAAATAAATTTGTTTAATTGAGCGTATTAATTTTAGATGTAATACATTGCAATGGCAACCGGAAAAAAATGGGTATAATCTAAAATTGATAACCTCGTAAAAAGTCGCGTTACGCTTTTTTACTCGGCGGGGAAGGGCTTCCCCTCCCCCGCCATTTGAAGTGAATTCAAATGGTTCCACCCTCACCCTCCCGCTTTGCGGGATTGCCGGACTTTTTACGAGTCCGTCAAAATTGCTGCAGATGCATATTTGCGGCATAAAGATTTTAAGGAACCGGGCAATATGGCAACAGATGCAAGGGAACCGGGGCAAATGAAATGCTCGTTTTTTGATTATTTTAATGGTAAAATAAAGAAGATGTGGTAAAATTTGCAAAAAGATAGCCGTTAGGCGACAAATCATATTTGGATTTTTATTGACATAAAGAAAGATAATGGAATAGATTAAAAGATTTCAGGTACGAAGGGCCGTAAATAATGTTCGAAAGCTTGACTGAAAAGCTCAATAGCACGTTAAAAAAGATAACCGGACGTGGTCGACTGAGTGAGACAAATGTTCATGATGCCTTAAAAGAGGTGCGGTTGGCACTCTTGGAGGCGGATGTCAATTACAAAGTCGTTAAAAAACTGGTGAAAGATATCACGGAACGTGCTGTGGGGCAAGAAGTACTTCAGAGTTTGACTCCCGGCCAACAGATAATAAAGATTGTCAATGAAGAGCTGGCCAGCTTGATGGGCGGTGCCAAGCAGGGACTCGAATTTCGCGGCAGGACGCCCCATTGCATTATGTTGGTTGGGCTTCAGGGCTCGGGTAAGACCACCACCGCAGCCAAGCTCGCAAGGTTTATTCGCAAGAAGGGCAGAAAGCCCTATCTTGTCCCGGCGGATGTCTATAGGCCTGCTGCCGTTGATCAGTTGAAAAGGCTTGGCTTAGAGATTGATGTGCCTGTTTATCCTACAGATGCGGCCTTAAAGCCGGAAGAAATTTGTCTGGATGCATTATCAAAGGTTGGTGGAGAGGGTGCAGATTTATTAATTGTCGATACAGCCGGCCGTCTTCACATAGACGAAGCATTGATGGAAGAGTTGGTGAGGATCAAGGATAAAATGCATCCAAGTGAAATACTCCTGGTTGCGGATGCCATGACCGGGCAGGATGCAGTCAATGTAGCCGGACATTTTAATAGGAGCCTGGATATTACAGGTGTTATCCTTTCAAAGATGGAAGGAGATGCAAGAGGCGGAGCTGCATTGTCCATCAAGGCCGTGACAGGTAAACCTATTAAATTTGTCGGTGTCGGGGAAAAGATGAATGCCCTGGAGCCTTTTTACCCGGATAGAATGGCTTCTAAAATCCTGGGCATGGGAGATGTCCTTTCCCTCGTTGAAAAGGCTCAAGCCGAGTTTGATGAAAAGGAGGCAAGGAAATTTGCGAAAAAGCTAAAGAAAAACGAATTCGATCTTGAGGATTTCCAGTCCCAGTTGAGGCAGGTGAAAAAATTGGGATCTCTCGAGCAGATTTTGAGTATGCTGCCGGGAACCGGGCAGTTGAAGAATCTAAGGAAATTGAAACCGGACGAGAAAGAATTGGTCAAGGTTGAGGCCATTATTAATTCTATGACGAAGGAAGAGAGAAGGAACTATAAGATTATAAACGGGAGCCGAAGGCAGAGGATCGCGCGCGGCAGCGGCAATAGAGTTCAAGATGTTAATCGTCTCTTGAAAAATTTTGCCCAAACAAAAAGGATGATGGAGCAAGTCAGCAAGAGAGGTTTTGCAGGTATGGAGTCTTTGTTGAAATAGTGTATTTTCCATCAGTATATTAATGTGGTTATTGTTAGGGGGTGATAAAGGCAAATGGCAGTTAGTATTAGATTGACAAGGATGGGGGCTAAAAAGAAACCGTTTTATCGCATGGTCGCAGCTGATTCAGAAGCACCGCGTGACGGCAAGTTTATAGAGATATTAGGCTATTACGATCCAATGAAAGATCCGGCGGTAATAAAGGTTCACGAAGATAAAGTCAATTACTGGCTGGACAAAGGGGCGATTATTTCGGAGTCGGCGAGGGCCCTTTTGAGAAACCAAGGATTGCTGAAGTCTCATTAAACCGGAAATTGATGTGACGTGGTGGTGAAGTCAAACACGGAGGTGAGCGAGATGAAGGACTTGATTGCGTACATCGCGAAAGCGCTAGTGGATAAACCGGAGGAGGTCGCCGTCACGGAAATAGAAGGAGAACAGACCTCTGTTATTGAGTTGAAGGTGGCCAAAGAAGATCTGGGAAAGGTCATAGGTAAACAGGGTCGCACAGCACGAGCTATGAGAACAATTCTTAGTGCAGCCTCCACAAAGATAAACAAGCGATCCGTTTTGGAGATCATTGAATAGTTTTGGCCCAGTTTTCACCCGGTAGTTTGATCCTTGTGGGGAAGGTAATCCGACCTCACGGGGCTAGAGGTCTCCTCCGCATATTGCTCTATGCGAGGGGAGAAGCTTCTTTTGCTGATGCTGGGAGCCTCTTTTTCAAATCCGTTTCGTCAGGTGAAATCCGCGAACACAATTTGATTTCAATAAAGCCACATAAGAACTTTTTCTTGATGGAGTTAGAGGGATTAAACTCCAGATATGATGCGGAAGGGTATAGGGGGTCAGAAATACTTGTAAGGAAAGATGCACTTGCCCGCGAAGAGGATGAATTTTTTTGGTTTGAGCTATTGGGCCTTGGTGTTTATCTGGACACCGGAGAATATTTAGGGAAACTCTCTCAGATTATTCCCGCAAAGGGTAATGATGTGTATGTTGTCAAGGGGGAAACCAAGGAGATCTTGATTCCTGCAACATATGAAGTTATCAGTAAAATAGACCTTGAGAGCAAAAAAATGATTATTTCTGCAATCGAGGGATTATTGGATTTGAATGAGATTTGATGTCCTTACCATATTCCCTGACATGTTTACTGCCCATTTAAGTGAGGGTGTCTTGGGACGGGCGGTCAATAAAGGGATAGTACGTGCTCGAATAATAAATATTAGAGATTTTGCACGAGGTGCACATAGGACAACGGATGACCGCCCTTATGGAGGTGGAGACGGGATGGTCATGAAACCAGGACCTATTTACAGGGCGTTAAAATCCGTTGACAGGGTTCATGGCCGGAGCCTCGTCATTCTTCTCAGTCCACAGGGCAAAACGTTTGATCAGGCCACGGCATGGGAGTTGTCTTCTTGGGATCAAATCATTTTAATTTGTGGGCGTTATGAAGGAGTGGATGAGAGGATCAGAAAGATCTGTATTGACAGGGAAATATCCATGGGCGACTTCATTTTAAGTGGCGGGGAACTGGGTGCCATGGTTGCCATGGATGCCATAAGCCGATTGATTCCAGGTGTGCTGGGGGGAGAGAGATCCAATCTGGAAGACTCCTTTGAGGAAGGATTACTTGAATATCCACAGTATACCAGGCCGAGGGTTTTTCTGGGGGAGGAGGTTCCCGCGGTTCTTTTATCGGGAGATCATGAAAGGATACGATTGTGGCGGAGGACAACGTCCTTGATGAGAACTCGTGATAAAAGGCCTGACTTATTCAAAAAGGCCAAGTTAACCCGAGAGGATGAAAAGCTTTTATCAGAAAAACCAGAGAGTTGAGTGGTAAGCACAAGTGTAGGGGAGAAAGCGCAGCTATTACATTTTACTATTGATTCAAGGTCTCATGCGTCTTTACATCGGGCTTGTTCATTACCCAGTTTACAACAAAAACAATCAGACAATTGCCTCGGCCATAACAACGATAGATCTACACGATATTGCCAGAGTCGCAAGGACTTATGATGTAAAGAGATTTTTCGTCATCACACCGCTTAAAGACCAACAGGTGCTGGCAGAGCGGGTCAAAAAGCATTGGATCCTTGGTTACGGGGCTCAATACAACAGCCTCAGAAAAGAGGCGCTCGAGCTTGTTACAATTGTTTCGTATTTGGAAAGCGCAATAGATGACATAGCCGATCTTGAGGGAGAACTTCCCTTATTGATCGCAACAGATGCGTCGATTCAAAAAAATCGAAATATCTCTTACGAACAGGCAAGAACCCTCATTCAGGACGGCAGGGTTGTTATTTTGATATTTGGGACCGCTTGGGGCCTTGATGAAGTTATCATAAACCATGCGGATTATGTCTTAGCCCCTATACTTGGGAGAGCGGGTTATAATCACCTTTCTGTCAGGACTGCCGCGGGTATCATTCTGGACCGGTTGGTTGGCAGTTGATAATGTAATTGAGTTCAAAGCTATAAGAAATATATTTTGGAGGAAAAAATGAACATTGTAGAAATGCTGGAAAAGGAGCAGATGAGAACAGATATCCCTGATTTCAGGACAGGTGATACTGTAAAAGTGCATGCCAGGATAAAAGAGGGTGAGAAGGAGCGAATTCAGGTTTTTCAAGGTGTTGTCATTCGGAAAAGGAAGGGAAATACGGGCGCTTCTTTTACTGTTAGAAAAGTTTCTTATGGCATTGGGGTGGAAAGGATTTTTCCTCTTCATTCCCCATTTATCGATAAAGTCGAGATCCTCAGTAGGGGCAAGGTCAGAAGGGCGCGGCTCTATTATCTGCGGAAGCTGAGAGGGAAGGCCGCAAGGGTAAAGGAAAAAAGGTTTTAGCACATAACCTATGTGATGCTGTTTATTGTTCACTCCACCAAAAAATTTGTCCCTTTTCCCAGAGAACACCACCTCATCAGTGTGTGACCCATTTTTATATGAAGACTTGGCCCGTAAGGCCGGGTATGGTTTGATTGCAGGGGTTGATGAAGCTGGAAGAGGCCCATTAGCTGGGCCTGTAGTGGCTGCTGCAGTTATCCTCCCCCGGGGCATTGAGTTAGCAGGTGTCCAAGATTCGAAAAAAATGACCGCCAAGGCCAGAGAAGAGGCTTTTTCAGTTATAAATCGCCAAGCTTTAGGCAGTGGGATAGGAGTTGTTTCACATGGTTATGTTGATAAATTCAATGTATTGACGGCATCTCTCGAGGCTATGAGACGTGCGGTTTTGGTTTTGGACCCGCAACCGGAATTTCTCCTCGTTGATGGAATAAACAGTGTCCCCCTGGAGATTCCTCAGAGATGTATTAAGAAGGGCGATCAGAAAAGCAAAAGCATTTCGGCGGCGTCTGTTATAGCCAAGGTGTATAGAGACAGAATCATGGATGCATATCATGAGAGATATCCGGCATACGGCTTTTCCAATCATAAAGGGTATGGGACAAAACGTCACCTTGAGACCTTGAAGAAATTCGGGCCATGTCCGGTTCACCGGTTAACTTTTAAAGGGGTTTTGCAGATTGACAAGGGAAAGACTTGAGACAGGGAAACATGGTGAAGACCTTGCCTGTAAGATGCTCAAGAAAATGGGGTACAAGAATATCATTCGTAACTACCGATGCCCTTTGGGGGAAGTTGATCTTATTGCAGAGGATAATGGAACGCTGGTATTTGTGGAAATTAAGACAAGAAGAGGACGGTCCATCGGGTACGCAAAAGAGGCTGTGGATGCCAGGAAAAGGCGGCAAATATCAAAGGTAGCGTTAGCCTATATGAAATCCAAGGATTGCTTTGAGAGCAGTGCGAGGTTTGACGTGGTAGCAATAAGCCTATGGGGAGACAAGCCCCGTATTGAAGTGATCAAAAATGCATTTGATCTGGCCTATTGATTGTTTCATGTGTGATAATGAAAAACTCAACAAAGAAAAATTCTGGAATCCGGAATACTGGGCCCAAGACCCAAGGTTCCAAGCCAGGAACTCTGTATGTGGTGTCAACCCCCATTGGAAATCTGGAAGATATTACTTTAAGGGCTTTGAAAGTTCTTAAGGGAGTGGACATAATAGCAGCTGAAAATGTGGCTCATACAAGGAAGCTTTGCAAGCATCACGGTATTAAGACAAAGCTTGTCAGCTACAACCAGCATAACCAGAAAGTCAAAACCCCCGAATTGATCAAGATGCTGAGATCCGGTTCCGATAGTGCCATTGTGACTGATGCCGGGACGCCGGGCATTTCCGACCCAGGGGCCTACTTAATTAACCGTGCTCACAGTGAAGGGGTCATTGTTACCCCGATTCCCGGGCCCTCCGCAGTGATTGCGGCACTTTCCGTTTCAGGCATGCCAACTGAAAAATTCGTTTTTTTGGGATTTTTGCCAAACAGGTCCGGGAAGAGGAAAAAATATTTAAAGGGACTCATTTCCGAGAAACGCACAATGGTCTTTTTTGAGGCTCCACACCGTATCAAGAGCATGCTCGCCGATTTGAAAGAGATAATGGGGGATCGGCAGATGGTGTGTATCAGAGAGATGACGAAGGTCTTTGAAGAAACAAAAAGGGCCCCGATAAGCGTTATTTCAGCCGAATTGAATAGAAATAGACCAAGAGGGGAATATACACTGGTGCTCGAGGGGAGTCGGGAGGATGAAAACACGACTTTGCCGGAAGGGGTATCGAACCGGATAGAGAAGCTATTGCAAGAGAACCGATTGAGCACAAAGGATATCGCGGGCCTCGTAGCCCGTGATGAAGGTCTGGCCTACAGGCAGATCTACAAGGAATGTCTTGCCAGGAAGAATGCACTCGAAAGGTTTGAGATTGATGGAAGTGGTCAGTAAACTTAAAATTCGCAACAATCTGGGGATACATGCAAGGGCTGCAGCAAAGATAGTTAAACTGGCAAATCGGTATAGTTCCACGCTGTTTCTTAAAAAAGGCGATCAGGAGGTGGATGGCGGAAGTATTCTGTCAATACTCACGCTTTCCTGTCCGAAAGGTACGGAAATACATGCAAGAATTGTTGGTGAGGATTCTGAGAATTTCATGAAAGAACTGAGCAGTCTCTTTGAGAAAAAGTTCGGGGAAAGAAGATGATTGATCAAAGATTTGCGGGAAAAAAAACAATTAGGGGTATTCCTGTCTCCCCGGGCATTATCATAGGCAAGGCTCGTCTTGTTGACAGATCAAGAGTCAAGATACTTTATCAGTATCTCATCAATGGTGACCAGATAAATAAAGAGGTTGAGCGATTTAAGGTGGCCCTTCGCTCCACCGAAGAGCAGCTAACAATGCTGAAGGAAAGGATGCCGGACCAGGTCAATCAACATGGTTTTATACTCGAAAGTTGTCTGATGATGCTCAAAGACAGCATGCTCAATGATGCTACTGTTCAGAAAATACTCGATGAGAAAATCAACGCAGAGTGGGCCCTTAAGAAATCGCTTGAAGAGATCAGAAATATTTTTACTCAGATCGATGATGAATATATCAGCACCCGGATAAATGATGTGGAGAATGTGACGGAAAAGATTCTTAGGAATCTTTCCGGCGAAGAGCAGGAAAGCCTGGCTGAGATCAATGAGCGGGGGATTATTGTTGCCCATGAATTGTCCCCCGCAGACACGACAGAATTAAATATTAATATGGTTATGGGTTTTATTACCGATGTGGGAGGCCGGACTTCCCATACGGCTATTATGGCGCAGGCCCTGGAGATTCCGGCAATTGTGGGTCTGGAGACCGCTACAGACGTTGTAGCGGATGGAGACCTTTTGATAGTTGACGGAAATACAGGCGATGTCATCATCAATCCGGACGACAGCGAAATTATATTCTATCAGGAAAAGCAATTACAGCACGAAGAATTCAAATCGAGCATGGCCAGAAGAAGCCACCTTCCGGCCACAACACTTGACGGACGGAGAATTGCCGTAAAGGGTAACATAGAATTCCTGGAAGAAGTCGCGGCGGTCAGAGATAACGGGGGGGACGGGGTCGGGCTTTTCAGGACGGAATTCTTGTATCTCAAAAGCAGAGGCCTCCCAAGTGAAGAGGAGCTGTTTCAGGACTACCGGGATATGGCAGAAATCATTTCGCCTGATCCGGTGACTATAAGGACACTGGATCTGGGAGGTGATAAGTTTTCATCCGAGCTTGAAATTACCAGGGAGATGAATCCCGCATTGGGTCTTCGCGCCATAAGGTTTTGCCTTAAGGAACCGGGATTGTTTAAGAGTCAGCTCAGAGCCATTTTACGGGCCAGTGTCTATGGTAATGTTCAGCTCATGTTTCCCATGATATCCGGGTTGCAGGAGATATTGGATGCAAAAGAGATTCTGGCCGAAGTACAACGTGAATTGGATCGAAAGAAAATAGAGTACGATCGCGATCTTGCGACGGGGATCATGATCGAGGTGCCGTCGGCAGTCACCATGGCCGAAGTCTTGGCCCAGCACGTTGATTTTTTCAGTATAGGCACAAATGATCTCATACAGTATGGTCTTGCCATAGACAGGATAAATGAGCATGTGGCCTATATGTACCAGCCTTTTCATCCTGCTATCCTGCGGATGATCCGGCATGTTGTCGATACTGCAAAGGATGCAGGGATAGGGGTATCTCTCTGTGGCGAAATGGCCGGGGACCCTTTATGCGTCTCCGTTCTGCTGGGTCTGGGTATTGAGGAACTCAGTATGAATGCCAGGTCCATTCCCTTTGTAAAGAAGATCATTCGATCTATATCCGTGGAAGAAGCCCGTGCCGATTTTGATAAAGTGATCAAGCTCCATACTGCCAATGAAGTGCGGGCTCACATCGTGGAAAAAATGAAAGTTCTGGTTCCCGAGCTCGAGGAAAAGGGATTCCTGGATGCCTGAGAAGGGCCGACAAAATGTAAATCCAACGTCATAGAGCACGAACGAAAGCGGAACATTTATGGGCGTGAAGGTCATCTGCCAAAATAGAAAGGCCCGGCATGACTATTTTATTGACGAAGTCTTGGAAGCCGGGATTGTGCTTCTGGGTCCGGAGGTCAAATCCCTCAGAGAGGGGCGGGGAAGCCTGGTAGACAGCTATGCCAGGGTAAAGAAAGGGGAGGTTTTTCTTTATAACATGCATATTACCCCGTATCCCTATGCACATCATTTTCAGTTGGATCCTGTAAGGCCCAGGAAGCTCCTTTTGAATAAGAGAGAAATCAAGCGATTGATAGGAAAAACCGAGGAAAAGGGCTACACACTCATTCCCATAAAGGTCTATTTTTCCGGGGGAAGAGTCAAGGTGGAACTCGCGCTGGCAAAAGGCAAGCGCAAATATGACAAAAGGCGGGCATTAAAGGAAAAGGAATTAAAAAGAGACATTGAGGAAGCCAAGAAGCAGCATGGATATTGACAACTATCAAAAAGATGTTTATTTTTTAGATATAAACTTTTTTGGGGGCGAACTGGTTTCGACGGGGATAATTGAAGCTTAGGGGGCATACCGAGGTTCCATCTGCTCGTAAAACAGGTGGGATTCAACTAAACGCAGACGATTATGCGTATGCTCTAGCCGCATAAATGGCTAGCGTCCTTCCGCTCTAAGCCTGCGTGACCGGAAAGGGCGTCGACGAGCAGGCTAGCTGATCCGATTAACCTGTAGATCGGTGAAGCGAAAATAAATACAGGTTAGTCCCTCGGTATTTTTGCCCGATCGCGGACCTTGGGGTGAAAATAAGAAATCGGGCTAAGTATGTAGATGCCTGAGCGGAATATTTTCGGACGGGGGTTCGACTCCCCCCGCCTCCACCACCCGCCGAC
>CAZIXY010000028.1:0-18179 GCA_964543315.1 uncultured Desulfobacteraceae bacterium
AACTAGAGAGTCATAGGGCAAAAAAAACCGCGCCTGCTGAAAACCGACGCTTGATGCATGAAATATGACGATGAAATCACCATCATCCAAAGCTGTTGATTCTGTCATCCAATGAGGGATCAAATCTTTCCTTAAGACAGAGGGTTTTCGCAAATCGGACCTTTCATCCCATTGACCGGAGGATGAGATGATTCAAGTTGTCAACTTCCAGACTACCTGGCTCAACACTCCGGAGGAAGCCCGATTTGCCATCAATCTCAATGTCATTCTGCCGTTCAATCACGAGAAATGGACCGGCCAACCGCCCCCCAAAAAACCCGGAAACGTTGAAGGATAAGGGCTGACCCCTTTTTCTTGCGACTTTTGAATTGACAGATATCCCCGCTGCCTGCAAAAATAAAAGGGATCTGTTTAAATTTTTAGTTTTGGAGAGACATGCCTATGAAACTGGAATTTCTTGAAGCCCGGGATCTGCCTGACGCCTGGTTTCAATGCGTTTACAGTCTTTTGGAGAATGGACGGGAATATGTCATTGAACGGGGCAGCTATGAAGGGCAAAAACGCCTTGAATTCGATTATATTACCGTGCACATCAAATTTCCGGGAGTGCGTCCCCTTCTACCGGATATCCCCCCGTCCCTGGGAATTCCCAATCCCGTTGCCGAGGGATACCTGGAAGAGTATCTTCCCTATCTCATGACATCAGCCAAACAGCCCGGAGAGGACTACACTTACGGCCAGTTCCTTGAACCCCAGATTGTCGAAGTCATAAGAATGTACAAAGAGGATGGGTACGAAACCAACCAGGCCTACATGGCGGTAGGCGACCCCGACTCCATCTATCTTGGAGATCCCCCGTGCCTCCGGGGCATTGACACGCGCATCAGCGAGGACAAGCTTCATTTCATAGTCTACTTCCGATCCTGGGATCTGTGGAACGGCTTCCCCGCCAACCTCGGCGGTATTCAGCTGTTAAAAGAATACATGTCATCCAGCATCGGTGTGGAAGACGGAGAGATCATAGCAGCCAGCAAGGGGCTTCACCTTTATGATTATGTCTGGGAGCTGGCCAAACTGAGAACAATGAGTGAAAATCCGTCTGCGCTGACAGCCGGCCGACAGCACGATGAAGACTGATCTTAAAGGGCTTGATACCCACGAAATAGAGGATTGGGCCACAGGATTGGGTCTCGAGGCCTATCGGGGCCGACAGATCCGGCACTGGCTTTTGGGAAAACTTGCCGGATCCTTCGATGAAATGACCGACCTGCCCAAACCCCTCCGTGCCCTTCTCGAAAAAGAGTCCAACATCAAACACCTGGAAAACATCAAAACACTGGTTTCGGAAGACGGTACTCGCAAATACCTTTTCAAACTGCTTGATGGCCATTTGATTGAATCGGTCATCATTCCGGAAAGGGATCACCTCACCCTCTGCATTTCTTCACAGGCCGGCTGTGCCATGGACTGCCGTTTTTGCCTCACTGCAAGACAGGGGCTTAAGAGGAATCTGTCTGCAGCGGAAATCATTGAACAGGTCATTGACGTCAAACGTTCCTTGGATACGACGGAACATCTTACCAACATTGTTTTCATGGGCATGGGTGAACCGCTCGCCAATTACGACGCAGTCATTAAGGCGGTTGGAAATCTGGTAAGCGAAGACGGGATGAACTTTTCCCATCGCAAGATAACCATGTCAACCTGCGGGATGGTACCGAAAATAAAGCAAATGGGACGGGATATCACGGTGAATCTGGCCGTTTCCCTGAACGCAGCGGACGATGAAACCCGAAGCTTCCTTATGCCCATCAACCGCAGGTATCCCCTAAATGAGCTCATTTCGGCCTGCAAGGGTTTTCCTCTCCCAAACAGACGCATGATAACATTTGAATACATTCTTATCAAAGGCATCAACGACAGCGATGAAGATGCCTTGAAACTGGCACATCTCCTGTCGGGTATACGAGCCAAAATAAATCTGATTCCTCTCAACCCCTTTCCCGGTTCAGATATGTCTCCTCCATCAACCAAAAAAATTCTCCATTTTCAGGAAATTCTTATTAACAAAAATTTCACGGCCATTATCAGGAAAAGCAAAGGAAGTGACATTTTAGCCGCATGCGGCCAGCTGAGCGGAGCAGTCGGAAATCCGTCGGATCACAATCTTTCAGCATAATTTTTCTTGATTAAATTTATTTAAGTATATTATCTGTATATGTTTAAACTCTATCTATTCTATTCACGGAAGGTTTCTTAACATGCTTGAACTGGATTTTACCAAAGGAAACGGACTCCTGCCCGCTATTGCTCAGGACCACAAATCGGGCAGGGTGTTGATGCTGGCCTATATCAATGAGGCCTCGTGGGAAAAAACCCTTGAGACAGGTGAAGCCCACTACTGGAGCCGCTCGCGCCGGGAACTCTGGCATAAGGGCGGGACCTCGGGGCATGTTCAGAAAATCAAGGAGATCTACGCTGACTGTGATAACGACACCGTGGTTTTCAAGGTTGAACAGATAGGCGGTGCCGCGTGTCACTTGGGTTATGAGTCCTGTTTTCATAAAAAAGTAGATCGTGAAGGCAATTTCACGATTGAGGATGAAAAAATTTTTGATCCGGAAAAGGTGTACAAAAAATGAAAAAATTAAAATTCGGAATCCCCAAAGGAAGCCTGCAAGAGGCGACCATTAACCTGTTTGAAAAATCGGGTTGGAAAATAAACGTCAACGGCCGGAGCTATTTCCCGGACATAAACGACAATACTATAGAATGCAATCTTTGCCGCGCCCAGGAGATGTCCCGGTATGTTGAAAGCAGGACCCTTGACGCGGGACTCACCGGCAAAGACTGGATAGAAGAAAATGAATCCGATGTAAAGGTTGTGGATGACTTGATTTATTCCAAGGTGACTCAAAATCCGGCCAGATGGGTGCTGGCCGTGCCGGCGGACTCAAAGATAAAAAAAATCGAAGACCTTCAGGGCAAGAAAATAGCCACGGAGCTTACTAATTTTACCAGAAAATATTTCAGTGAAAGGAATATTGAAGTTGATGTAGAATTCTCCTGGGGCGCAACAGAGGCAAAGGTCGTTTCCGGATTAGCCGACGCCATTGTTGAGGTAACGGAGACAGGAAGCACTATCAGGGCACACGGCCTAAAGATTATTTCCGAACTCATGCAAACAAATACGCAGTTGATTGCGAATAGAGAGTCATACAAGGATCCGTGGAAAAAGGCCAAGATCGAACAGATTATTCTCCTGCTTAAAGGGGCTTTAAGGGCTGAAAACATGGTAGGTCTAAAGATGAACCTCCCAAAAGACAAACTTGAAGATGTAATACAAATCCTGCCGAGCCTGAACTTCCCCACAATCTCCGGCCTGTATAACCTTGACTGGATATCCATAGAGGTCATTGTCGATGCTGGAATCGTCCGGGACTTGATCCCCAAACTCATGAACGCGGGTGCCCAGGGTATCATAGAATATCCATTGAACAAGGTTATCTAAAATGGTCAGTGTAACCAAAAGGGCTCTTGAAATCCCTCCATTTATCGTGATGGATGTCCTCGAGAAGGCTTACGAACTCGAAAGGAAGGGACACCATGTCATCCACCTGGAGATCGGAGAACCTGATTTTACCACACCGGAATGTATCTGTGAGGCCGCTCGTGAATCCATTGCAAAAGGAGAAACCCATTACACTCACAGCCTCGGAATCATTGAACTGAGGGAGGCCATCTGCGAGCACTACAAAGAAAAATATGGAGTGGAGGTGAGCCCTGAACAGGTACTCGTCACATCAGGGACATCACCTGCGCTCCTGATGATTTTCTCGGCCCTTCTGGATGCCGGAGATGAGATCATTATTTCCGACCCCCACTACCCCTGCTATCCTAACTTTGCAAACTTCCTCGGAGCCACGTCAATCTTTGTGAACGTTTACGAAGAAGAAGGCTTTCAATTGAGGCCAAAAGAAATAGCGGAAAAAATTGGTCCGAGAACAAAGGCCGTTCTCATAAATTCGCCATCGAACCCGACCGGGAATCTGCTTTCAAGCGAACGAATGAAAAAGATCGCGGCCATAGGACCCACGGTCATTTCGGATGAAATATATCATGGACTTGTTTACGGAGAAAAAGAGCATTCAATCCTCGAGTTTACGGATAATGCCTTTGTATTGAACGGTTTTTCCAAACTCTATGCCATGACAGGATGGCGCCTGGGTTATCTCATAAGTCCGCCTGACTTTATCCGGCCCATGCAAAAAATGCAGCAGAATTTCTTTATATCGGCCGGCAGTGTCTCGCAGTGGGCTGGTCTGGCCGCTCTTAAGAATGCCCGGGAAGATGTGGAACGGATGAAAACCATATACAATGAGAGGCGCACTTACATGGTAGGGCGGGTCCGGGAGATGGGGTTCGGCCTTCCTGTAGAACCGGACGGTGCATTTTACATGCTCGTCAATGCCAAACACCTTTCCGAGAGTTCATACGAACTCGCCTTTGAAATCCTTGAAAAGGCCAAAGTCGGCGTCACTCCCGGGATTGATTTCGGGCAAAACGCCGAGGGATATCTCAGGCTGTCCTATGCCAATTCCCTTGATAATATAAAGGAAGGTCTCATACGGCTCGAAGAATATTTGGACAGAAGGTGAGTTGTTTCAGGACAGTCTTATCCAAAACCGGCTGCTACGAATTCTTTTGAAACAGTGTGCCGTTCAAATAGAAATCTTTTCCTGGGCCTTGAACCTAAATTGATATTATGAATACCACCTTTCTTATAAGCGCCTTTCGTGAAAACCAGTACCCTCCTCCTGACAAGGCTGAAGTTGCCTTTGCGGGCAGGTCCAATGTGGGCAAGTCCTCCCTTATAAATGTTCTTGTGAATCGAAAAGGCCTGGCCAGAACCAGCTCAAAACCGGGAAGGACTCAGTCCATTAACTTTTTCAGTGTCGGCAAAACATTATACATGGTCGATCTTCCCGGTTATGGCTTTGCACGCGTTCCGCTCAAGGTAAAAAAATCGTGGAAACATATGGTAGAGACCTATCTTCGTACGCGATCAAATCTCAAAGCGGTCGTGGTGATACTCGATATAAGGCGGGAGCCGTCCTCGGGCGATATTGAACTTTTAGGTTGGTTAAAATTTTATGACATACAAACCATTCTGGTGCTCACAAAGACGGACAAACTATCCAGGCAAAAGGGCGCTATGAGGGCTGATAAGATTGCAAGCCAATTGATTGATGTTTTTCCAGGATCACCCACTCTCTTTTCCGCAAAAACAAGAGTGGGCAGGGAGTCAATATTGAAGGCTATAAGGAAGGTTACCGGTTTCGAGCTAAAAGTTTAAATGGCCTTGTTCCCAGTCAATACTTTGACACATAATAAGACCGGGGGTCAAATCTCCCCAAGCCTGTATATATAAAAACGCCCGCAGACAAAGCTCAACTATCTTCAATAATTAGATAATTTATCCAACAATCGCTCTGGCACGCTTCCTGCTATCCATTATTTAGGAAAAAAACCTAAATGGGGTGAGGGAAACCATCTTTCCCTTGCCTTTTTACGGGAAAAGGAAGGAAATTATGGCACTTCTCATAGCAGGTCTGGTAACCATCGCCTTTGCGGCGGGTGTGCTGCTGGGGTTTGAATGGCCCAAGCTGAGAGAGATGATCAAGCGCCGGTTGTCAAAAATGGAGGTCGCCATTTGAGACCACGGCTCACTTGAAGGCCCGTCTCCGTCAATAGCTCTTCGGCCTCATGGCAGGGATTTGGATCTGAGATATCTTCAGGGCAACCTGGATGGAATTGATGAATACCCAAACCTTAAACATCGCCATACCCGGCAGTTCCTGGGAAATATCCATCTGCTACAGATCCGCGTCCCAGGACCTCATATGTTTCTTGCATGGTTTGGGGTGTTCTAAAAATTCATTTTCAGACGTATGGGATGATAATAATTTCTGGATATCACTTCGCCATTGGCATTTTACAGGAGCTCAAAATCATTGGTTGCGTGGTCAGATAGTGGAAAATTGTTAGAAAGGTATAAAAACCTGAAATGTAAGAAAGCCTACTTTTATGGGGACCAAAACGCCGGAATGAAAATTCCGGCATACCTTGACGGCATAGAAAAAAATGATTTCAAAAAGCAGGGGCAGTTGCGGGAAAATTTTTTATCACGCCCGCTCACTGAGTTCAATAGAGCCCGCAGAGGGCGCAAAGTATTTTTTGAAATAAAATTCTTTTCCCTGCTTGCCCCGCCATAGCCTTGGCGCCGGCGGGTGATCTCTGTGTGATATTGATTTATATTTTTCTTTTCTTTGTGTCCTCTACTTACTCTGCGTGATACATATTTTTTCTACGTAGTCGACCCTGCCCGGTGAAGCATGTCTGCCTTATGTGAGGCGAAGGCATGGGACGCTTCGAAAGTACGCATCTTTCGGATCAAAGCTACTCCGGAATGTACTGCGGCCCGAGTCGCGGTCTGCATTGCAACGGCCTCATGGTATCAACTGTCTTCTTACCCGGCAGGCCGCAGCGAGGGCCGCTTGGAGAGCAGGAGTAGATGCGGACTTGAGAAGGGTGACATGCCGAGCCCCTCGATAAATACATGGCGGATGGGCCATGGCGATATCTTTTCAAATTGCGCATCCAAACTTCTGCCGAAGTAGTCGAACGCCCCCATTCGCGCAAACAACCGGCCTAAAGCACAGATATTAAATGCCGAGGCCACGACAATGACTCCCTTAAGGGGCTGTCCAAAGCAAAAATCTTGGGTCTCATTAACATTCCATAAAACTTCATCCTATGCGGCTTTTGAAAAGAGACCCCCATGGCTTGCCCGCCGTAAGTTTGGCGGGTCCCTTCTTTTACTATATAACATAATTGAAGACTTAGGCGAGGTTATGGGGCTCTTCGAAAGTGCGCATTCCACGCCTTGTGCCCTGCACCTTGTGCCTAAAATGCTGATACCTACTTGCTGTGGGAATCGAGCCCGTAAGCCTTTATCTTTTTATGGAGATTGCTCCGCTCAATGCCGATGGCTTCGGCTGTCTGTGAAATGTTTCCGGCAAACTCCTTCAGCTTGCTCTCAATAAATGACTTCTCGAACTTACTCCTTGCGTCTTTAAGGGTATCAACTACAAAAGCAGATTCAAAGCTCTCCCCCATTTCCGTGGAACCGTTGAAAGGTGCGGGGATATCCTTAGCCTGAATCACCTCGCCCGGAGTCATGATCATAAGACGCTCTACCAAATTCTTGAGTTCCCTGACATTGCCGGGCCAGTCATATTTCTTAAGGCTGTTAATGGCTTCTTCCGAAACCTTCTTTGGTTCCATATTGGTATTTCGCAAAAATTCCTTTAAAAATTCATCAACTAACTCAGGGATGTCCTCTACACGCTCCCTTAATGGGGGCACCCTCATGGGAATGACATTCAACCGAAAGAAGAGGTCTTCCCTGAAAGTGCCGTGCTCTATTTCCGCCTCAAGATCCTTGTTGGTAGCCGCAATAACCCTAACATCCACCTTGATTGTCCGGGTACCGCCTACCCGTTCGAATTTCTGCTCCTGCAGGATTCGCAGGGTCTTGGATTGCGCCTTAAGGCTCATATCACCTATCTCATCCAAAAAGATAGTCCCGTCACTTGCCTTATCAAATTTACCCTTCCTCATCGTGGAAGCCCCTGTAAAGGCCCCTTTTTCATGCCCGAAGAGTTCACTCTCAATTAAATCTTCCGGAATGGCGGCACAATTAACTTCCACCATCGGCTTATGGTTCCTCTGGCTTAGCCGATGAATAGTATGGGCCACTATCTCCTTTCCGGTACCGTTCTCTCCCGAAATGAGGACCCATGCGTTTGTAGGAGCCACGATCCTGATCTGCTCCTTGAGCTGGGAAATCGTTTCGCTACTTCCGGTTAGTTTATATTTATCCTTTTCTTTTTCTTTAAGAAGACTTATCTCCTCCTCAAGCCTATAATAATCAAGCGCTTTGTTGACTGATAAAAGAAGTTTCTCAAGGGAAAGTGGTTTTTCGATAAAATCATACGCGCCAATCTTTGTGGCCTTTACCGCTGTCTCAATATTGCCGTGCCCGGACATCATGACGACCTGTAAGTGAGGGTAACCTTCCTTAATTTTTTTAAGCGTCTCGATTCCATCCATTCCGGGCATCCAAATATCCAAGAGGGTGAGGTCCGGTAGCACCTCCTGGATTTTTTCCAATGCCTCGGCCCCGCTTTCAGCCGTGATTACTTCAAATCCTTCGTCCGTAAGAATACCTTCCAGGGACTCCAGTATACTCGTCTCGTCATCTACAACCAAAACTGTTCCTGACATCTAATTCAAGCCTCACTACACATATTATAGCTGATTACTTCATTCAAAAAAATCGGAGCTCGTATGCCTGAAAAAAAAGTGTGAGCTACGATCCGCCTTTCATCATTTCCGAGGCTATTTTGGCAGTCGCTTCGGACGCACCAAACCTTCCAAGATTCTCCCGTACTCTTCCCAGCTTCTTTATCATAGTCCCCCTGAGTTCCTCATTCTCAAGAATATTCAGTGCTTCATGAGCAAGCCTGTCAGGCACAACATCATCCTGTATAAGTTCCGGCACCACCTCTTCACCGGCCACAAGATTTACCAGACCTATATGAGGCACCCTGACGACAATCCTACCCAACCAGTAAGAAAAACGAGAAATCCTATAGGCGATTACCATAGGAACCCCTATCAGGGCTGTTTCAAGAGTAGCGGTACCGGAAGCTACGAGGGCTACATGGCAGACCCTGAGAGTTTCAAGGGTATCTCCCGAGATGATCTCAATCTGCACTGCTGAATTTTTAGTGAACGATTTTACAAACTCGGCCTCAATGGTAGATGCCAGGGACAAACGGCATCGGATTTTGGGATACCTTTTTCCCAGAATCTGGAGCGATTCCACCATAACCGGAAGCAATTTCCTGATCTCATCCTTCCGGCTGCCGGGTAACAGTCCCACTACAGGATAACCTTGTTCCGATCCCGCATCAACTCTGTCCTGCCATTTATCGACCTCCAGTGAAAGCGCATCCAATAGGGGGTGCCCCACATAATCGACCGGCATACCCCTTTTTTCGTAAAAGGTCTTCTCGAAGGGAAGAATAACCGCCATTCGATCAACACGGCGAGCTATCTTCCTAACCCTACTCCTCCTCCACGCCCACACCTGAGGACTGATATAGTACAAGACTGGAACATGAAAACGTTTTGCAGTTCTCGCAATGTGTATATTAAAATCGGGGTAATCAATAAGAATGAGGAGTTCGGGACGTTTACTTTTCAGTATATGCTTTAGTCTGCCGGATGCCCTGGCAATTGTGCCCAGCTTGCTTAGAACCTCTGTAATTCCGACAACCGCCATTTCAGAAGAGGAAAACAGGATTTTTACCCCGGCTTCCTCCATTTTTCTTCCCCCTACTCCCCAGAAGACGATGCCGGGGTCCAATCTTTTCATGGCCTTTACGAGGTTCGAGCCATGCAAATCGGCTGAAGCCTCACCGGCCACAATCACGACAAACTTGAAATCCTTTGAAAATGCATCGCGTGCGCGTTTTTCACCCGACACCCAGCCGTTTTCCGGATGCAGGAGCGCGGTGTTGAAGAAAGGATTGAAAAAACAAAATTTCCTTAACATGTGGAGGTCCCCTATCCCGCTTTCGTCCCGCCATAACAGGACAGGGAGCTTTAATTAATTGATGGACTGAAAATTATTACAGTCTCTCTCAATTTGGTCAATGATCCCAAGAGCATATTTTAGTGCCCTTCGCCCGTCCTTCCCCGACACAACCGGTTCAGATCCATTAACAACTGCTTCCACAAAAGAAGAAACTTCATCAGCCAGAGGATCGCTATCAGGATATTTGGTTTTATCGGTGGTAATACCGGGGAAATCACCTGAATCTCCAATTTCATCGTCCAACCGGATAACGCTGATTTCCCTTTTTGAGCAATTGACAGAGAAATAGGCATCGGGTTGGAAGACACGGATTTTTCTGAGTGTTTTGTCGGAGACCCTGCTTGCGGTCAAATTTGCCACAGTTCCATTTTCAAAAATCATTCTGACATTGGCGATGTCCGTTCTTCCTGTGATGACTGACATTCCTACAGAATGTACTTCCTTGACCTCTGAGGAAACAATATGGAGGAAGATATCGAGATCATGGATCATAAGGTCAAGAACGACATCCACATCAATACCTCTGGTGGTAAAACGGTTCATACGGTGAGACTCAATAAAAACGGGCCTTTTCAAAAGAGATTGCATCTTGACTACGGCCGGATTGAATCGCTCAACAAGCCCCACCTGAAGGACCAAATTGTTTTTATCGGCGATGTTGATCAACGTATCGGCCGGAGCAAGCTCATAGGTAATCGGTTTTTCTACAAGAAGATGAACGCCTTTCGATAGGATATCTTTTGCCACATCAAAATGCATCTCAGTCGGTACGGCGAGACTTACTGCATCAACCAACTCTAAAATGTCATGATGTGATCCATAGGCCCTTGTATTATACCTCTGAGCTATTTCATTTGCGCGCTCAAGATTCGTATCCGCAACGCCGACGAGTTCGACCTTTTGGATAGCTTTGTACTTTTGGACATGGTATTCTCCCAGATGGCCGACCCCTATGACCGCAACTTTCAGTTTATCGTGCTTCACTTATTTTTTTACTTTTCCTCCGTTTCGAATATTTACCGGGAGATGATGGAAATGCCATTTTTATTCGCATATTCAACAATATCTGACCTGTCAAAGATCAATGTCTTCCCCGCCTCAACAGCCAAGACCGAGGCATTAACCTGAGACATCACCTTTAATGTTTCGAGGCCTACGCAGGGGACATCAAAACGCAGATCCTGGTCCGGTTTACTCACCTTAACCACTACGGATCCTTCTCTGGCCAGCCTCCCCCCCCTGAGAATTGTCTCGTCCGTGCCATCGATTGCCTCCAGGGCCAGAACCACTTTTTTCCTCACGACCACACACTGACCGATATCCAGGCGACCTAACTCTTTGGCAACCTTCCACCCGAAATCAACGTCCTCTTCCTCAGAACGTGTCAACCGCCGCCTTGTCAAACAACCCGAAGGTGCCGCGAGTTCCGGCAAATGCTTGGTAGAACTGACAATCTCTATTCCCTGCCCGGCCAGTTCTTTGGCCACCGCCCTCAGGATATCGTCATCATGAAAAACGGCGAGCTTTGATATTATCGCAAGTCCCTTCAGATCAGGTCTTACGCCTTCAAACATCCTCTTTTTGGTGATTGTGCCCGCCATAAAGGCCTTGCCAACGCCTCGCTTCTTCAGGGCCTTTATGAGTTGACCTAACTGACCTAATTTAATCCAAACGATTTCGTCGACTTTTTCTGACAATGAAGATTCAGTGTCCCCAATATGAGCTACAGCAACGACATGATAGCCCTGCTTCTTTGCAGCCTCTGCGACCAATAGAGGAAACTGTCCTCCTCCTGCAATAATTCCGACCACTTTATTCTTTTCAGGCATCCTCGAAACCGAAGACTGACGATTGACGACGTTTGGTCCACGGCCCAACCTATACGCCTACAAGACCGAAAAGCTTACCGAAATATGTCAAACATGGGAGGACTTCAATCGAAAATCGCCAACTATCTCAAAATCCCTCTTTTTGATTTGTTAAAAAAGTCCAAGAGCATCTCCAACTCCGGAAATGACTCTAACTCATTTCGAACCTGCTTTATCCCTTCGCTGAATCTCCGATTTTCGCGCCAGATAATCCTGAATGCCCTTTTCAATCCGCTTACACACTCCTTTGAGAAGCCCTTTTGGATCAGCCCCTTCTGATTAATCCCATATAGCGAGGCCCTATGACCGGACGTCATCATGAATGGAGGCACGTCTTGGACAAGACCTGATTTCGCACCGAGAAAGGCATAGGCGCCTATCCTGACAAATTGGTGAATAGCAACAAGCCCACCCAAAATAACATGGTCTCCAATTGTTATATGCCCCGCAAGAGTGGCCAGGTTGGACATTATCACTCTGTCACCCAGTATGCAGTCATGGGCTATATGTGCATAGGCCATTATGTAGTTCTGGTTGCCGACAACTGTTTTCCATTCCTCCTTGGTTGTTGCCCGGTTTATGCTTACATATTCCCTGAATACATTATCGTTCCCAATCAATACGCATGTATCTTCTCCCTTATACGCAATATCCTGTGGTGGGAAACCTATGGTGCAAAATGGATATATTTTATTCCTTTCCCCAATCTGCGTGTGTCCCTCAATAACTACGTGGGATCCTATAGTCGTATCACGGCCAATGATTACATTGTCTCCAATAGTGCTATACGGTCCGATTTTGACGCTCTCTCCGAGCTCAGCTTTTGGGCTTACAACGGCTGACGGATGAACTTCCATAATCTGTCTTGACTCCTTAATTTTCAATTGTTTCGCTTTGATACTAATTGCTGTCCTCTCTGTTCACCGTAGCAACAAGCTCCGCCTCCGCAACAAGATCCTCACCCACAAAGGCCTTCCCTGCCATCTTCCAGACCCTGCTCCCGGTTCTTAACGCCTCTAATTCAAAGCTTAGCTGGTCGCCGGGCACAACGGGCCTGCGAAATTTTACCTTATCAATAGACATAAAAAATACGGAACCCTGGATCTCTTCGTTCTCTTTCGGCTCCCCGTATAGCGACAGGCGGGCAAGAACCCCGCCCACCTGTGCCATGGCTTCGATAATAAGCACCCCCGGCATTATGGGATTGTCCGGGAAATGACCTTGAAAAAAAAATTCGTTGGCCGTGACGTTTTTAATCCCCACCACCCTTTTGCCTAATTCTATCTCTACTATCCTGTCAACGAGTAAAAAAGGATAACGATGGGGAAGGATTCTTACAATGTCTTCGTATATCAAAGGCAGCTTCATGGCGAATCTCATTTTCCTTCCAGCTTTTTCTCCAGCTCTTCCAGCCTTCTTTCAAGATCTCGCAGACGGCTGTTCGTCTTGGGCAATTTCATAATCAAACCTGAAGTTCTAAGGAAAAGACGATGAGGCATGGCCGGATACCCTGAGACAACTTCCCCGGGCGCAACGGACTTCGCAACACCAGACTGCGAGCCGATCATGGCCCTGTCTCCGATCTCAAGATGATCAATGATGCCGACCTGACCGCCAATGACTACATCGCATCCGATATTAACACTGCCGGAAATCCCCACCTGCGCCACAATCACGGTGTTTTCGCCTATAACCACATTGTGAGCTACTTGAACCAGGTTGTCCGTCTTCACTCTTCTTTGTATCCATGTTTTACCAAGTGCAGCACGATCAATACAATTATTGGAACCTATTTCCACCTCATCATCTATCTGGACCATGCCTATTTGAGGTATCTTGACAGGCACGGAACCTTCCCTGGCAAAGCCGAATCCATCCCCCCCTATAACTGTTCCAGCGTGCAATATGACATCATTGCCTATGATACAGTCTTGCAAAATACTTACATTGGGATAAACCAGAGTCCTCTTCCCGATTTTAACCCTCTCCCCTACAAAGACACCCGGAAACAGGGTTGTATCGTCACCTATTACCGAATCCTTTCCCACATAAACCATTGGATAGATGGAAACATTCTTTCCAATACGACTCTTTTTGTGGACAAAAGCCCTTTTGCTGATTCCCGGATGGCGTGGTATGGATGGGGCCAAAAGGCTAGCGGCTCGTGCATAAGCCAGGCTTGGATCGGCAACAACAACCTGAGACCCTTTGAAAAGACTATTCTTTTCCGGGACTATCAAAGCTGAAGCCTTCGTTTTTGCAAGGCTCTCTTCATATCTGCGATCAGCAAAAAAACAAATATCCCCAGGTACCGCTTCATCCAGAGAACTCATCCCAGTAATTGTTATAGTGTCGTCGCCGAGAACTTTACCACCCACAACTCGGGCGATTTTCTTCAAAGGTAATTCCAACCCTCAGATGCTCCTATTTTTGCATTGCTTTATCATATGCTGCAGTAACCTCATCTGTAAGATCGATCGCATCCTTGTAAAAAATGAGGCCAACTGTTCTCCGTTCAAGAATTATGACATACCCCTTCTTTTTACCGATCTTATCAACCACCTTTTCTATCTTTTTTATGACTTCCTTCCTTGCATCCAATTCTAAAGCCTTTGCTTCTTCAGCAGTCTCGTTCTGAAGGAATCTGAATCTCCTCATCTTTTTCTCCAGATCCTTTCGTTTGTCTTCTTTGGCATCAAGACTCAACATCATGCTCTGTTTTTTCAATTCTTGCTCAAGTTTTATGACTTCATTTCTCTCCTTTTCAAGTTTCTTCTCCAGGGCAACGAATTTCTCTTTCAGGTCTTTCCTGACCTTTTGAAATGCCTTGGATTTTTCCTGAAGCTTCATCACATCTATCACGCCGATCCTGACAGCATCCGCGCAGTAGGCATTACTCATGAAGAAAAACACAAAGATAATACAAACAAATAGTCCATAAAATTTTTTCATTTCTACCCCCTTATAACCCAAAAATATTCATTGAGTTTCTAAAACGTTCCACCGACGGTGAATTCCCACCTCCCGGAGTCTTCATCATCTTTCTGGTCAAGGTTCCAGCCATATTCAAGCCTGAGAGGACCGATTGGGGAATACCATCTAAGTCCTGTTCCAGCCGATCTCCTGATCCCACTAAACGTATAATTTTCATCCTTTGTAAAGACATTCCCGGCATCGAAAAAGACAAGCCCTACAAGTCCCTGTTCCTTGAGCAAGGGAAATCTGTATTCAAGGTTATAGACCATCATCTTTTCGCCACCGATCCTGTCACCTGTGGCGGGATCACGAGGCGATATGGATCCATAGTCAAAGCCACGCACGGTATTAATACCACCCAACGTGAATTTCTGATAAACAGGGAGTTTTCCTCCGGAACCCTTTGTTACATAGCCGATTCTTCCCCGGACGTGAAAGACCGTATCCCAAAACATTGGGAAATACCACGCGGTGCCGCCCTGGTACTTGTAAAAAGCAACATCCCCTCCAAGACCGGCATATTCAAATGAACCGCTGTTAACGGAGCCCTTGCTCGTATTCCAGGGCCTGTCCCTGCTGTCACGTTTTATCATAAGCGTAATACTGCTGGTTACATTGGAACCTATCATGTCTCTAATCGCCGCGGAGGCATAAGGACTCACATCTGTAATATCAGAATCATCATATGTGTACCTTATATAACCCCTTGTAAACTCATCAAAACCCAAAGGAAAACCCAGGCCTACACTGCCGCCTATGCTATCCCTGGTATAGTAGTCGTACTCGTGTTCCCATTTGAAAATCTCAAAACTGGCAGACAAGGGCAGCTCAAAAAGCCATGGCTCAACAAATTTGATAGAGTACTGCTGTGTTTCCCCTCCAATCTTTGCATCGGCCTGCAGTTTTTGGCCATTTCCGAAAAGATTGTTCTGCGCAATCTGAAACATCACAAAGGCCGAGTCCTCTGAGCTGTAACCAGCACCAATACTAAATGCACCTGTAGGTCTTTCCTTGACGTTAACATCCACCACCATCAAGTCATCGCGGCTTCCCTTTTTTGTCTTCACTTCTATATCTTCAAAGAAACCCAGGCGGTGCAAATTACCGGTACTGCGCTTCAAATCCTTCCCGCTAAAATACTCGCCTTCGACTACCTTCATTTCGCGTCTGATAACCTTGTCTCTTGTTCTGGTGTTACCGGCAATGTTGATTCTTTCAAAGCGAACCTTCTTCCCTTTGGAAATCTTATACATAATGTCCACCAGGTGCTTTTCATCATCCTGTTTTGTACCCGGCTTTATTTCAGCATAGGCATAACCTTCGTCGAAATAGACATTCCTCAACGCCTGAATATCCCTTCGGACAGTTTCCCGGTTAAATGCCTTTTCTTTACCGATCTGGACCTTTTCCATAAGTTCATCAACCGGTTTTATCAAATCGCCTTCAATAAAAACTTCATTGACTGCGTATTGCGGCCCCTCCTGGATCTCAATGGTTATTGTGAGGCCCTTTTCCTTTTCATACTCAACTTTAGGATCTCCCACTTTCGCCTTTATAAAGCCGCGGTTATGGTAAAAAGAGGCCAGTTTCTGCACATCGAATTCCAATTTTTTTTGATCCAGATAACCTGATTTTGTAATCCACGAGAAAAAGCCTTTTTCACTGGTCTCCATAATTTTCTTCAGTTCTCTTTCCTTAAATTCCGTATTCCCGACAAATTGTATGTTTCTTATATAAACCTTTTCGTGTTCAGCAATCTCGTATTTGAGCTTAACCTCGTTATTGGGGAGGGGCTCAATGCTTTCGGCTATATCAACGTTGTAATAACCGTTCTTGCGGTAGTGTTCTCTTATGTTCTCAATGCTTTGTTTGATTTTTGCCTGATCCAGAATAGAATAAAGTTCAATTCCCAGCTCTTTTCTTAATTTACTGCTCTTTTCTTTCTCATTTCCCACAAAGACAATCTTGCCGATTGAAGGCTTTTCGATCACATTAAATGTTACAATTTTTCCTTTTGGCCCATCTTCGGTCTCGGTCTTGACGTCCTTGAAGAAACCCATCTTAAAGATATTTCGAAGATCCTTGTCTAACTGCCCATAGTCGAACAGGTCACCTTTCTTTGTCCCGACAACCGCCAAGATTGCCGCCTCTTCTATACGCTGATTTCCCACCACATTAACCTCGTCCACCTGGACCACTCCGGCAATCTGATGGTCAATGCTGACAGCAATTTGTTCGGTCGTCTCTTCCAAATTATCAATGCTGTCTGCGGCCATAAAGACCGAAAAAGTCGGCCTCTTTTTCGTTATGTCAATCGCCTTCAAATCAATACTAACACGTTTTCCTATCTGCGTAAGGCTCCCTGTAATAACCCAGTCGACGTTAAGGGTACTGCCTATCTCGAGAATATCTTTCGTTTCAAAAGCTTTTGATTTAGCCAGTGGATGATCGTTAATCACATCCGGATCGACCATTTTAAAAAGCCTTTTTTCCAGCTGGAGAGTCAGCATTTCCTGCAGGGTGGGTTCCAGGTCTTCGAGAGTCTTCTGCGCGTAAACCTGAAAAGGTAACACCGCCATGGTTTCCTTCTCCTGGGCGGAAACCGTTTTCCCAAAAAATAGAACAAACACAAATAAACTCAACAACATGGAAATCCAAAGCCTTTTACGGAACATCAGTCTGCATTCCAAATTCCCCGGCCCTCTTCTGAACATCCTATTGAATCTGTCCATTGACTATCTCCATATGCCTAGACATTCTTTCCGCCAATCTGCTGTTATGCGTGGCTATAACCATAGCCACACCCTCTTCTCTGTTAAGACGAAGCATAAGATCGGCAATTTCCTTACCGGTAGCCCAGTCAAGGTTGCCGGTCGGCTCATCCGCCAGAATTAACTTTGGCTTCATGGTCAATGAGCGTGCTATCGCCACCCTTTGCTGTTCACCACCGGAAAGTTCCCCTGCACGATGAGTCAGACGTTTTCCAAGCCCCACCTTTTCAAGTACTTCTCTCGCCATTTCCGCCGACTTCTTCCTGGGATGCCGCGCAATCAAGGCAGGCATCATGGCATTTTCAATCGCACTAAACTCAGGCAAAAGGTGGTGAAATTGAAAAACAAAACCGATTTCCCTGTTCCTGAAACTCGAAAGGACCTCTTCGTCCATTTGATAAACATTTTTGCCGTCAAACGTGACAACACCTTCTGTGGGGGGATCAAGACTGCCCATAATATTAAGCAACGTCGATTTTCCCACACCGGAAGCACCCGTGACAGCCAGGCTGTCGCCCTGTTTCACTATAAGATCAACCCCCCTTAAGACCTCAATGTCGTTGCCCTGGTGAGTGAATGATTTATAGACACCTTCAAGGTTAAGCACTCTAAACTCTCCAATCATTCATACCTGATCGCCTCCAACGGATTCAGCTTGGAGGCATACCAGGCCGGGTAGATAGTCGCCAAGAAAGAAATAGCAATAGCAGCCAGAGACACAACCCATACATCTCCAAATTCAACCTGTACAGGCAGCTTGGAAATATAATAAACGTCCGAAGGCAGGCTGATGAATTTATATTTTGCAAGTAAATGGCAAATACCCAATCCCGACGC
>CAZIXY010000029.1:0-18162 GCA_964543315.1 uncultured Desulfobacteraceae bacterium
GTCAAAGCGAAGGGTATGGGGCTCTTTTTTCAGAATCGACTCGGCCGGAACGCTGAACCTGGCAAACCTGCAAACCAGGGCGGGCGGAGGGCTGCCCAGGTTTATGCCATGCCCTGTGTCGTGGGCGTGAAGCACAGCAAACTCCCCGCCCGCCTCAGGTAGCATGGTCATGTACAATCCGGCAACCAATTTTTCGATTCCTGAAAAAAGAGTCCCATGCCCTTCAAGATGCATACAC
This sequence comes from uncultured Desulfobacteraceae bacterium, assembly GCA_964543315.1. Taxonomy (GTDB): domain Bacteria; phylum Desulfobacterota; class DSM-4660; order Desulfatiglandales; family Desulfatiglandaceae; genus JAFDHL01. The sequence continues at coordinate 239 of CAZIXY010000029.1, forward strand.
TTTTGAACGTTACTAAGATATTATCTTTTGTGGATTTTTTGTTGCAAATAAGCTATATTATAGTTATAATGTAATCATAAAGCAATTGTTTTTTATTAAAAAAAGGGGATTTTAATGGGAAATATTGACCTAAAAAAGGCAGATCCGAATTTCAGGAAGGAATTGGCTGGCCAGCCGGGTGGTGAAAATATCTCGGCATGTTTTAGTTGTCGAAACTGCACGGCAAGCTGCCCCATATCTGCCGTGAACAACACATTTAACCCCGTAAAAATAATTCGAATGGCACTCTATGGCCTCAAGGACGAGGTCCTAAAAAGCGACTTTATATGGCTTTGTTCGAGCTGTTATACCTGCCAGGAAAGGTGTCCACAGGGAGTCAGCATTACCGAGTTTATGACGCTTCTGAAGAATCTGGCTGTCAAAGAGGGTCATATGCCGGCCGGAATACGGGCCCAGCGTGACCTGATAAAGGGTGAGGGCCGCATTTACCCCATAGATGATTTTGACAACAAAAAACGAAATAAGGCCGGTCTGCCTCCCATACCGACGAGCTGTGAAGTGGTCCATAAGCTTTTTTCCGAGGGATGATCGGAGAAAGGATTCAAGGGGCCAAGGATACATGGATTCAAGTGAAATAAATATCCCATGCCCCCTTCTTTTATCTCCACCGCTTGACAATGAAAGCGGGTAAGCGAAATTTATCAAACAACAATTCTGGTATTTATCTATGAAATACGCATTATACTTAGGTTGTACAATTCCGGCACGATCAAGAAATTACGAACTGTCCGCAAGAAAGGTTGCGGAAACCGTGGGTATTGAGTTTGTGGACATTGAGGAATTTGTCTGCTGCGGTTTTCCCGTGAAGGCTAGTGATATAAGGGCTGCGGAGGTCATGGGAGCCTACAATCTTGCGTTGGCAGAAAAAAACAATCTGGACATATGTGTTTTGTGCAGTTCCTGTGCGTCTCAATTGACCGAGGTTGCGCACGATCTCTTCAAGGATGGAAAAAAGAGGGAAGAGATTAACAAGGTGTTATCAAAGGCAGGGATAGAATATGGGGGTGGTGTCAGGGTGAAGCATTTTGCCTATATTTTGCTCGAAGAAGTCGGGGAAGAAAAAATAAATGAACATTTTGTAAGAGATCTGAGAGACTTGAGAATAGCCGCTCACTATGGATGCCATTACCTAAAGCCTTCGGAAATATATGATGGTTCGGATCCGGTTGAGGACCCAAAGTCAATTGAGACACTTGTGGCCTTGACCGGCGCAAAAGTTGTTGATTATCATGGAAAAAAACGTTGCTGTGGAGGGCCTGTGCTCCCGGTAGTGGAAGATGTTGCATTATCTGTGGCGAAAGAAAAGCTGGATGATATTTCCAAGACCGATGCCAATGCAATGTGTCTTGTGTGTCCGTTCTGTTCTGTCATGTATGACGATAATCAGAAAAGTATCGAATCGGAATACGACACGGCCTACAATCTTCCGGTCCTGTATCTAACCCAGGTCCTTGGTTTGGCCATGGGATTTGGTAGAAAAGAGCTGGGCCTGAATATGAATGTGGTAAAGACCAAGAAGCTATTGGCGTCCTATTTCGAATAATAATATTTTAGTAACGTTCAAAATTGTATGCATCTTGAAGAGCCCCATACCCTTCGCTTTGGCAAGACCTGTCCGGATTCTTAGACACCGGAGTTAAGGATCTATACACGAAAACCAGATAAATTAATATCCCATGCATACACTTTTGAATGTTACCAATATTTTATAACATAAAATCAGTTACTTATGAGCCTGTAAAGGAGAGCTTCCCTTTGTGGGTTTTGTTTTTTTGGCGAAATTGAACATGCCTGGTGGAAAAATATTCAACAGGACTTATCTTATTAGATATTACATTATTTATGTTGCAAAATGAAAGAGGTTCATATGGCTGAACATAAGATTATAACTTTCCCGAAAACAATGTCTCTGACTGAGAGAATTATAGGTGTGAGCGAAGAGATTTCAAAATGGCTGGACTCACTTGAAGAGCCTTTCAATATCAATACGGATGTCATGCATCTGGCGAAATATGAAAGAAACGACAAGTACAACTATCATTATATCCTGGACCGAGCCGTGAAAGACCCGGATAAGAAAGCCTCTTCACGGGGCTCCGCCGGGAACAACTGAAAGGCTGAGATTGAATAATAAATATAAGGTAATTGGGGATTTGTTCGTTTAGGTCACGTCGTTCCCTTATCTATTTTGTGTCTCAATGCATCAAATTTTCTGGAAATAAGGTTTTCAAATTCTTTACCAAAGAATATTCGGTTGCTCTGTAAATACCACTTGATGCTATCCCAATAGTCTTTCAGTTCATCAGTATCATTGATTGTTTCAAGGATACCGTCAATTTCTGCGAGTTTATCACTTTTTAGACCATCCTTTCTCAATTCGTAGAGATCATTCAGCCTGTGTTTCTGGTCATCGGAAAGGCCTATTTCCAGGGACTGTTCGAGCAGATCGTTTACCAAATTATGGAGTTCCTTGAAGTCTTTGATAAGATCCATCTGTTTTTTTGTTTGATTCAACAACTTGTCTGTAATTTCAGTAAGCCTTTTTTCATACATACTTTCAAGTTGCAGGCCATAATCCTCAGTATAGAAGGGGTATTTCCGCAAGGATTGCAGGCTGTTGTGGAAGTAGTTTTTAAGCTGGTCAATATTGTTAATTGTAACCATATGGGATATCTTCTGGGAAATATTGATAGGATCCCGGAAATTAATGGAAAGCACATTCGGGAAGGCCTCCTTTTTTAGGAGGAGACCTATCTTGGCCTTGAATAGCTGGTTAAGGTGGTGCTTGCTTGACCAGATTGTTTTCATGGAGAGCGAATTCAGGTAATGATTAAGTGCCTCGTACCGCTTATCAATTTCTTTACACATGTCTAAAAAATTGAGGCAAACAGGCATGCTGTTTTGCTTGAATTTGTTAGCCCCCCTCAGGCCTATCAGGAGAAGTTTTATTTGATTTTTGTAACTAAGATAACCACTTATCTTCTCATATCCGTAAATCCTTATCTTGTCACCGACAAGCTGGTTCAGGATAAAATGCCTTATCTTTTCCGCCAGATTCTGAAGCGTGTTGTAAAGACGAAACGCCTCGTATACTTCCTTTTCAAAGGTTGAATATCCGATGCTTGAAAATTTTCGTTCTTTGTAGATGAACTTAAGTGGGACCTTCAGCATGAGGTTCACAAGTTCGAGGAATTCAACATATCTGATGCCCCTCAGCCTGAAAAGGCGTTCTAGAGCGAAGATCATTTTCCCGGAGCGTATACATTTTGATTTAGCAAGTTTTTCCAATTCGTTGGATTTCAGATGACGGACAGAGGGGACACCGTCGGGGAGTCCCTTCGCTTGATAGGCTTCAAGGATGTAGAATAGGCGTCCTCTCAGGGCAAAAACTTCATCGAGTTGTTCTTCAAAAATGGTCTCGCGGGCTATTATTTTTTGACCCAGGTCCCTTATCTGGAAGAGTTGTCCGGCAAGGTCCTCCAGAATCAGGTCCTCTCTGATGGAGGACAGCATAATAAAAGAAAGCAAAAAGAATGCGTCGAAAAGCTCTTTGTCTTTGGTGTCGAGTACCTCTTTTAATGCGAAGTAGGATATTTCGCCCCGCACAATATGGTGCATGAGACTGTGATATTTAACCAAGAAAATCAGATAATTATTTCCTTTTTTGTCAAGATCATACCTTTTGGCAATCTTTTCTTTTTGCAGGAAAAGTGCTCCCGAAGAGGCAAGGTCCGCCGGGTTGAGGATGTTCCTGTATTTCTCGCGCAAAGCAGGCACTCTACCGATATCTTGGAATATGAACGCTTTGATCAAAGCATCAAACAAGGGGCGATTGCGGCTCAGATGTTCCAGAATCTTTTCAAGGTCGTCTATCTGCGAGTCACTCACACCCACGATGCCTGTGGCCATGGGTCCGAATTCTCTTTGGGCCAACCTGTAAAGGAATCGGATATCCTGAAAGCTTCCCTTGTCATGTCTGACCAGGGCCTGAAGTTTCTTTGTGGCTGTCATAATATAGTGAGTAACAGGAGATGTCAGATAAAGATGCCAGGAAAGATCCAGGTCCTGAAGGGCTCCGAATTCAGGGATGGTAAATTTCAGAATAGACGGTGCATGTTGATAAAGCAGGTCAAGATCCGTATAGATGTATTCAGGACGAAAAATGACGTCCATAAAATTGGATCTCAAGTACTCCCTCTGATCTTGGACCCCCTGAAACCACCGTTTTTGCCTTGCGGGCAGCTTCAATTTTGAATCCGCCTGTTTGAGAAATCTCAGATGGCTCTGGTAAAAGATTTCCAGGTCGGAAAAAAGGACTTCCAATTTTTTCAGGACTTCAACCGGAATTTCAGATACCGATGACTGAGAGAATCGTCTTGATAATTGTCCCAGGTCCTCAATATTTCTGTCCATGTCTAAATAGGCTATTTCAAGGGCCTGTGTGTCCTGATCCACCTTGAGCTGGAAACCGGTACCCATTATGAATGAGGTTCCATTCTTATAAAGCTGCTCACTGAATTGCTTCAGGACCGCGTGGTAAAGATAATTGATATTAATGGCTCCAGCGTCTTCTTCCACCTTTCTAACTCGATTTTCAATGTCAGAGGCTTCCAAATCGGCAAGAATGGGGTTGAAATTGATGACCTCTCCACGAGCCAGGCTGACCGTAATCCAGAGCAGTGTAAACACATGCCGGCTGTCCATTCTCTCAAAAAGGTGGCCGGTGCCGTGGAACTCGATGGCAAGGAATTTTCTATAAAACGCTGGGAGCTGTAACGGATCGAATTTAAGGTACATCTCTTCAAACTGTTCGACTGTCGTCACAAGTCTTATTATATTTTCAATCTTCAAAAGCCTTCTATCATCATAGTCAGCCAGGGCTTCTTTTTCCATCTGGCCCTTGTGCTTCAACTCAGCCCAGTTATTGATGAATTCAAAATGATTCATCATTTTGAGGAGTTTTCTGACAATCCTGTTATGTATGCCCCCCGCAGCAGATATTTTTTCATCAAGAAGCCTGTCCCAGTCAAGTTCTCGATTGGTGACAATCCTGACAGTCATTTCGTAGAGATCGAAAAGCTCGGCAAGCTCTTCCTGGCCCAACTCGGATCTTCGGGCCGCCTGTGTTTCGGCCATAGTCATTAATAGGCAGTAACGGAGAAGATTGATGGCCTGCTGAGGCTCGTAGGTGCGGGCCAGATCTGAAACCGGTTTTAAGGCCTTTTCATTTATTTTTCCGGATATGATCTGCCTCATCGGTGTGTGGCCCAGGACAATAAAGAGAATCTCCCTCAAATCTTCATGGCTGAAACCGAAGAAGGTCAAGGCTTCCAGGTTTTCAATGACACGTGTTTTTAATCCCTCAATCTTGTCAGGATTTAGATAACCACTTATCCTTTCAAGTTTTTTGATCTTTGTTATGAGCTTGATAACATGGTTAAGGGAACTGAATCTTTGGCTTTTTAATTTAAGGGGTTGTTTCAGTCTGTCAAAGAAGATTTGGGGCAAGCCTTCATAGCCTCCGTTTTTCAGTTTTTGCAGGACGCTAAGGGTTTTAATCACATATTCGAATGAATTTCTGTAATCGGCTAAAAGCTCTATCGGGCAACCGATTAGTTTTGATTCTATGACATCCTGCTTTACACGAGCTACTGTTGTCTTCAAGGGTTTCTTCTGCCCGAGATAAATCATCATGTAATCCGGAGTGTAGTCTGTAAAAGAAAATCTTTTTTCCCAATCTTTTTTTACCGATTGCGGAATGACAGCTTTCAGGAGTATCTTATCAAAACAGATTGGGAGGAGTTTGGACCAGATTCTTTCCTGATCACTTAAGAACGGCCAATCTGTCAACTGATAATCGATATAGGGAAGGTTGTTTATCTGCCTGAGAGTCAAATCTTCCAAAGGTCTTCCGCCTAGGAGTTTGTTTATGACTTCTTCTTCCACATAAAAGTCGCTCATATACTTCCGGAAGTCGAAAATATTAACATTCAATGTATGGTTTTTTATGTGGTATTTTTTCTTTGTCTTAAAGATATGGGTAAAAAGGGCAAACTTTTTTTCTTCCTGCTCCGTTTTGAATTTTACTTTCGTGACACGATTGGTTCTGGGGGCCCGGTGGTTGGCAATAATGAAGACTTCACCATCCGGCTTCAGCAAACTGTACAGCTTCCATAGAATGTAGACGATATATTGATCCAGACGTTTCTTGTTAAGCACCTCACGCGATAGCGGACTGAATCTTTCGTCCAATACCATTTCAAACAGATCCCATGTAAAAATGACGATATCCATGGTTTTGTTTATATTTCGGAGTTTTTCGATGGAATCTATGATTTCAAATTGGTGTTCCTTGAATCGAAAGGTCAGTTCATGGGCGATGAGATCATCCTGGTGAGTTATCAAGCCGATATCATGATGCTCCTTAAAATACTTTTTTCGGTGAAACCCAACGATTTTCGTAATCTCGTCAACCTTAGACTTGATGTGGCCGAGTGTATTGGATACGAGGTGAACCGGGATCAGATAGTAGGGCTTTCCCAGGCTTGAGAACCTGACTAACAGGCCGATCTTTTCATAGATTTCGTTGAGTTCTTTATAGTGCAACCGGACACTTTCCGGATCATCCAGAACGGTAGATTGGAGCAGCTTGATATCCTTTGGATGTGCCCGGTCATAGAGTTCGAACAGGCCGAAACCATAAGCATTTCCACCAAATTTACTCTGCAGTTTAGGGGGGTGTTTTAGTGCGGCAAATGTGCCTAAGGGAATATCCGAGGGATCAATTCCAAAGGCCTTAAACTCATCTGGTTTGACAACCCGGAATGAATCTTCTTGCCATGAGATTTCTGTGCGTAAAGATTCGGTAGGATCCATCTGAATACCAGGCCAAAAAGCCTTTTCGTGGGTAATGGAATTGTCTATGACTTAGAGCCAGCGTTTGCGGCGTTTGTAGGACTTCACATCCTTGTAAGACTTAAGTGTCCCTGTGGCGGCGGTACCTAAATAAAACTCCTTAACATCCGGATTTTCACGAAGATCTTTGGCGTTGCTCTCCATAACGATTTTACCATTTTCCATTACATAACCATAATGGGCGATCTGAAGAGCCATATTGGCATTTTGCTCAACGAGCATAAGAGTAGTCCCCAGTTCCTGGTTTACTCGTCTGACGATTTGAAATATTTCTTTGACTAGGAGGGGTGCAAGGCCCAGTGAAGGCTCGTCCAGGAGTAAAAGTTTGGGCTGGGCCATCAACCCTCTGCCCATCACGAGCATCTGGAGCTCGCCGCCACTGCAGTATCCTGCCAGATTTTTTTTCCTTGCGAGAAGGGCAGGAAAATAGTGATAAACCATTTCCAGGTCTTTTTGGTATGGCTTTCCCCAGCGGGCGGCGGTCCCGACCCTAAGGTTTTCTTCAACAGTCAGGTATTTGAATTCCTGCCGTCCCTCCAGGACCTGAATAATGCCTTTTCGCGTGATTTCTTCCGGAGACGAATTCTGGACCGGTTCGCCGTCATATTCAATAGAACCTTCTGTGACCTTGCCGTTCTCGGGCTTGAGCAGGCCGGAGATCGCCTTGAGGGTGGTGGTTTTTCCTGCCCCGTTACTGCCCAAAAGAGAGACTATCTGTCCCTTCTGTATGGTGAGGGACACCCCTTTCAATACCTGAATAACGTCGGAATAGACTACGCTTATGTTGTTTAAAAGAAGTCTGATGTTGTTTTCCATAATGCGGATACTCCTGCATATGCTAATACGAAAAAGGCCACAGCCTGAAACTGGATCTCACGATTCGCCAGACCTCTGCAATGCCCTTTGGTTCAAATATGATAAACAGGACAATGGCTAAGCCAAATACGAACTCACGGAGCGGGGCAATGGTAATGGCCACACCTGTAGATGCACCAACATTCATGAGATATTCCGTGCCATGGCTCAGCAACTCTTCTAATGTCACAATAAAGACCGCGCCAAAGACAGAACCGGGAACGCTTCCCAGCCCCCCGATAATGATCATGGCAATAAAAACAATGGACAGCCACAGATTAAAGGGTTCGGGCGTGATACTCATCATGTAGTAGGCATAGAGTGCCCCGGCAAATCCCGCGTAAAAGGAGCTTATGGCAAATGAGAGTAGTTTGTACGGGAAGATTGGGATTCCCATTCCCTCGGCGGCCCGGTCGTTATCGCGAATGGCGATGAAGGCGCGGCCGTACCGCGTTCTGACCAGGTTGACCGCTATCCATGTCATTGCCGCAAAGCAGGCGAATACGACGAAGTAGAAGGTTCGATCATTACCTAAATCAATTCCAAACAGGGTTGCACCGACGACGCTGATACCTTCCGCGCCACCCGTAAGTCCCTCCCATTGTACAAAGACATATTCAATAATAAATTGCCCGGCCAGGGTGGCAATACATAGGTAAAGGTGCTTGAGACGGGCGGACGGAAGGCCGAAGACCATGCCGACAGCCGCAGTAATCAGCCCTGCGGCAGGTACGGCTATTATAAACGGAAAGCCGGCCTTAGTGGCCAAAATGGCTCCAGAGTAGGCCCCGACACCGAAAAAGGCACCGTGCCCCAGTGAAATCTGGCCTGTGTAACCGATGAGCAGATTGAGGCCTATGGCGGCAATAGCATAAATGCCGATGGTATTTAATACGTATAGAATGTAGGCATTGCTTATAAAAGGAATAACCCCGAAAAGGAGCAGAAGGCCGATGAGCATCCAAAGCCTGCCGAAGTCCGTTTCAAAGATGGTGATTTCGTCAAAGTATGATTCTTTGAAATCACCGCAGGGGTGAAATTGAAATTTTCGCATGTCGGTTGTAGCCTCTCTCGAATAATACTGCTTTTGGAAAAGTGTTCTCATCAGGTCGCCGCGACGGCCGACCCTTCGCAGTTTGGATTTTCGTTTTTATAAAGCGATGAAGCAGCGCTTCATCAGATCGCAAAGCGAGCTTTTATACCCTCTCTATTTCTACCAGGCCAAAGAGACCGTAGGGCTTTACCATCAAGATGATGACCAGTACGATATAGGGAATGACTTCCCTGAGAGAAGTTGAAATATACCCGCCCGTGAAGGTCTCGAGCAGACCGATAATGACACCGCCGATAATTGCCCCGCCAATACTGTCCAGCCCACCCAGTATGACAACCGGGAAGACCTTGAGACCTATGGAACTCAATTCGTGGACGTTGATTCCGTTGATGATACCCAGTACAATTCCGCTCATGGCACAGACCAGGGCTGCAATGGCCCACGACATGGCGAATACCCTTTTTACATGGACTCCCAGGCTAAGGGCGGCGGGCTGGTTGTCGGCCACAGATCTCATGTAAATGCCCTGCGAAGAATATTTAAAGAAAAGGCCGAATATAATAAGAAAAAGGATACCGATAATAAAGGTGGCCACATAAACAGAGGGGATTTGGATATTTCCCCATTGCATTGAGAGCCCTTCCGGCAGGAATTTGGGATAATCGTGAATATCACCACCGAATATAAACAGCATGAGACCCTTGAACATGGCTGCCAAGCCGACGGTCAGCATGATCACTTCTATAAGCGCTTCTCCGATCAGCGGGCGCAGGAAAAGGCGTTCGATGACAAAACCGAGGGCGAAGCTCCCTATGAGTGTCAAAGCGAAGGCAAGGATAACGGGCAATTTGGCCCAGGCAGAAAGTACAAGAAACATGAAGGCGCCCATTGCAAGGAGTTCTCCGTGAGCGAAGTTGAGGACGCTGCTTGACTTAAAAATCATGACAAAGCCCAATGCGGAAAGGGCATAGAGAAATCCAAGCGATACGCCGTTTACCAGAAGTTGAAGGAAAAATTCCATATTTGGATAAGCCTCCTTGCTATTATACCGTCAGTATTTTTACTTTTGTTTCAATTGTCCCCACGTGGCCGTCTCTGTATCGCACCTTGCCTGTTACGGGAATTTCGGTCTTATCAGAGTACATGGCATCAATAAGGTCTTTATACTGTTCAAAGACAAACATTCGCCTCACCTTGCCTGTTCTCGTCAATTCTTCGTCATCCGCATCCAGCAATTTGTAAAGCAGGATGATTTTGACCAGTTGCATGGGTTTGGGGAGTTGTGTGTTGACCTCTTGAACTTGTCCCCGAATCAATTCTTCAACAGCCGGCTGCTGGGAGAGATCCGTATAAGTAGTATAGGGGATTTTTCTGTCTTCGGCCCAGTTGCCCACGTTGCCGAAGTCTATATTAATGAATGCGGTAAGGTACTCCTGACCCTCCCCCCAAATGACGGATTCCTTTATATAGGGGCTGAATTTGAGACGTGTTTCAATAAAGTCGGGTGAGAATGCCTCGTCCTCCTTTGTACGCATAATATCCTGTTTTCTGCCGATAATAAGGAGATGTCCGTCATCATCAAAGTAGCCCGCGTCACCGGTATAAAACCAGCCGTCTTTCAGGGCTTCGGCAGTGGCCTCCGGGTTCTCGTAATAACCAACGAAATTTGACTTGCTGGCGACCAGAACTTCCTGGTCTTCCGTGATTTTTACTTCTGTACGGGGGAGGGCAGTGCCTACTGTTTCAGGCTTGACCTCGTCGTCAGGTTGAACCTGAAAGATACCGCCGGCCTCCGTGAGCCCATAGCACTGTTTCAGGTTAAGACCATTGCCCCTGAAAAACCGGATGACTTCAGGGCTGATGGGGTGGCCGCCCGTGTAAGCACTACGAAATCCGAGACACCCTACCCGGTCCATAAGAGGCTGAGATACTATGCGGTTCGTCAGCCACCTCATGAATTTCAGCTTGGCGGGGATCGGCTTTTTTTCCGATTCCAGATCTACGACCTGCATACCTATTTTCTGCGAAAAGCCATAAAGGGCTCGTTTGATAAATCCTGCATCAGCGATCTTGACCCTGATCTTGGAGGCGAGATCTTCCCAGAACCTGGAAGAAGTTATGATTACGGAGGGGCCTATTTCTCTGAAATCCTCTACGGAGGTTTCAAATGTTTCCGGAAAATTCATGGCCAATCCGCCCGACAATGTGACCCCGACTCCCCACAATTGGTCAACGATCCAGGCGGTAGGCGTAATGGAGATCCAGTTGTCGCCTATGCCGATCGGAGCTGTTTCCAGCCATTTTCTGGCCATTTCATTGAAGTTCTCGTGGCTGAGCATGACGAGTTTGGGTTCTCCCGTAGTTCCTGATGTCATGATCATGAGGGCCACATCACTGGCTTTTCCGTCCCAGAGCTCCTTGACAAAAAGATCAGGTTGCTCTTTATCCAGTTCTTCTCCCAGTTCCAGGAGTTGGGCAAAGCTGATCAGCCAGGGATTGTCCCTGTAAGTCCTCATTCCCGTGGGATCAATATAGATGAGGCGCCGAACGTGGGAGAGTTGGTCTTTACAGGACAGAACTTTGTCAACCTGTTCCTGATCCTGGGCAAAGATATACGTTGCCTTGATACGGTTGAGGCCGAAAAGTTGCTCTTTGGCCACTGCCGAAGTGAACAGGGGGACCGTTACCGCACCAAGTGACTGCACCCCCAGTTCCGCAAAAAGCCACTCCGGATGGTTGTCGAGAATGAGCCCGACGTTTTCTCCCCTCTTCAGTCCCAGAGAGATCAAACCTAAGGCAGCAAGTTTTGTATAGCGAAGATACTCCCGCCAGTTAAACGTCTGCCATATGCCATATGCCTTTTCGCGGATGGCAATCTTGTCGGAACCCAATCGCTCGGCCTGTCTCGACAATATCTGTGGAAATGTATACTGGACTTGCGATTCAAGGGTTTCATCATCTATGCGATCTATTTTTTGATTTTTGGTGTTCATTTTTTTAGGTATTAATCAATGGTTGAGGTATCTCCAAGGTAGGCTTTGATTACCTGGGGATGACTTTGAACAAAGTCAGGCGTTCCTTCTGCTAACTTGACCCCGAAATCAAGTACCGCAATTCTTTCAGAGATGCTCATTACGACGGACATATCATGCTCTACAAGGATCATAGTCTGATTCCAGGACTCATTAAGCTCCATCAGAAACCGGACCATATCCTCCTTCTCTTCCAGTGTCATCCCTGCGAAGGGTTCGTCCAACACCAGAAGTTTCGGTTCCAACGCAAGGGCACGGCCGAGTTCAACGCGCTTTCTCATCCCGTAAGGTAGCGCACCCACAAGTTGTTTCCGGAGTGATTGCATTTCAAGAAAGTCGATTAACTCTTCCAGAATTTCTCTATGACGAACCTCTTCTTTCCGTACAGACTTTGTGAAAACAGATGCCTTCCCGACATTGTAATGACAATGGATATGACGGGCCAACAACATGTTGGACAAAACGGTCATTCCAGGGAAAAGCTCTATGTTTTGATAGGTCCTGCCGATCCCGATCTCAGTCAAGTGGTGTGTGTGAAGACGGGTAATTTCTTCACCGTTAAAAAAGATCTGGCCCTGCTGTGGTTTGTAGTAACCGGTGATGCAGTTCAAAAGGCTGGTTTTTCCTGCTCCGTTTGGACCGATAATGGCAACGAGTTCGCCGGTATGCACTGCGAGATCAATCTTGTTGAGGGCAGTGATTCCGCCGAACTTTAATGTGAGATTCTTCACCTCCAGCTCCGCCCGCTTATCCTCGGGGCGGGCGGAGGCGAAGATACTCGGTTCACCGCGAAAGGCTTTCATTTTAAGATTCTAACCTTTTCTTTTCCGGGACCCCAGAAACTGGTGAGAGGTGTGTAGGTTCCGTTCTCGTTTATTTTCACTATTCTTGCCTTCCAGGAGGCACCGTGATCCGTCTTGGTATAGGTCACATTCGGAAATAAACCGCCGAAATCTTCATTGCGGAAGGTTTCAAGGCCCTGATTGATGGTTTCGCTGTTTATTTTCCCGAACTTTTCATAGGCCCTTTCAAAGGCCTTTTCCATGAGCGAGGCGATGACCACACCTTCCCAGTAAGAGGCGTCAAAACCGGTCACGGTCTGATATCTCTTCCACAGGTATTCCATGGTCTTCATGCCGGGTGTCCCGTCAACAGGCAGGCCTCCGGGAAACTGCATATGCATCCTGTTGCGGATCAGGCCTTTCCCGCGTTTGAAGAAATCGGGGTCCGTGGAGGTCCAGGTGCCGAAGAAGGGCACATCGTATTTCACCCGATCAGCGGATTGAAGGGCCATGAGAATGGCGGATGGCAGGCACTGCATGAATATATACTCAGCACCCTTTTTCTTGAGCCTGAGTAGCTCTGTATTGAGATCAAGGGTCTTGGGTGGGAACTGCTCAATAGAGACTATATTCACATTGTTTTTGGCAGCGTATTCCTTGCTGGCCGCGTGGATGGATTTTCCGTAGGCATTGTTGTATGTCAGCAGCCCGACCTTGGGTGGCGCACTGCCTTTGTGGATGGTTTTGATATATTCCAGGACCGCATAGGAGTCCATGTTATAGCCGCCGTAAGGAAGATAGGCATAATCTATAGGCGGTTTGAGAATACCCTGATAGGTGGAATAATTTATGTTGGGGGTCTTGTATTTCTGGATGATGGGTTTTGCCATGATGCCTGATCCGGCATCCCAGGTGGCGAGGATGTCCATTTTGTCCGAGGTGCAGAACTTTTTGACGTATTTGACGGCCTCGGGGACTTTATATGCGTGATCGACCACGGTTAAATTGATCTTGTTTCCGGCAATTCCTCCTTTTACCTCGTTGACATACCGGAAGTAGTCTTTATGCCCCTTGGCATGGAATTGCCCCCACGTGGAGGCTGGTCCTGTTAGGTTGATAATGGCTCCTACTTTGATATCTTTGGCAGTGGCTCCCGTGGGAAGCCCTAAGGTTATCATGCCGGCTACGATCAATGAGACAGTTGCAAAAAAGAATACCTTACGCATAATCTTTCCTCCTTGTGATAGAGATTAAATCATGACTTTCAAACCTAAAACCTGCCCTAAATTTATCACCAGCCTTCCTGTTGTGGACTGAATCTGGAATCTAAATTATTTCCTTATTTTTTGTCAAGGATTATTAATTGAGTATAAATTTGTTTTTTCAAGACCGCAAGCAAAAAACCTTGACACGATATAGTTCCGATGTTATCAGTCACTATGAATGAATAGTCATTCATTAGGTGATATGAAATGAGCAAGAGAAAAAATAACGATAAATATTTTAATATCATACGGGCAGCCACAAAGATATTCGCCAAAAAGGGCTTTTATCAGGCCAAGATATCCGAGATTGCCAGTGAGGCCGGCGTGGCTGATGGCACCATATATATCTACTTTCAAAACAAGGACGATATCCTTATTTCCCTTTTTGAGGAACAGATGAAGGACGTCCTGGATAATATGATAGAACAGATTTCGCAGTTGGAAGGCCCCGAGGAAAAACTTGAAAGGTTTGCACTGACCCATCTCAAATTGATTGAACAAAACAAGAATATGGCGGAAATAATTCAGGTTGAACTCCGGCAAAGCAGCATGTTCATGAAGGAATACAAAAATGAAAAATTTGCCCAATATCTCAATTTGATTGCGGAAATTATTGAAGAGGGACAAAAAGCAGGCGTTTTTATTAAAGATGTGATTCCGGGCGTGGCAAAAAGGGCTTTTTTTGGGGCTTTAGACGAGATGTCCAGGTTCTGGGTATTGTCAAACCGAAAGCATTATGATATTAACACCGCTGCTAAGCAAATCAGCCAGTATTTTTTGAAAGGGATTAGTGTTTCCTAATTCCCCTAATAATTCGGCGGTACAATGAGATACTGCCCCAAAATCGGTTAGTGAAAGGAGGAGAAAGTGGATATTATTTGCTGCATAAAACAGGTTCCTGATACGGAGACCCAGATAAAGATTGCATCCGACGGTAAGTCCATCGTAACGGATGACATCAAATGGGTGATGAATCCCTATGATGAGTTCGGCGTGGAGGAGGCACTTCGCTTAAAGGAAAAATTTGGAGGCGAGGTTACGGTTATAGGCCTGGGCCCCAAAAGGGTGACGGAATCCCTTCGTAGAGCCTTAGCCATGGGTGCTGATAAGGCATTCCTTATCAGTGAAGATGCTTTGGAAGGGAGCGATTCCATTGCTACCGCCAAGGCCCTGGCCGCCGTCATAAAGGATCTTGAGTATGACATTATTTTTGCCGGCCAGAGAGGCGTGGATGATGACATGGGTGTCGTGGGTGCTGTCCTCGCCGAGTTTTTGGATATTCCGCATTTTTCCGTGATTGAAAAGGTGGAGGTGTCTGAGGACGGGAAATCCGTCAAGGTCCATAGGCCTATTGAGGGACAGACCCTCGTTATCGAATCCAACCTCCCGGCCTTGATTACCGCACAAAAAGGTTTGAATGAGCCCAGATACGCATCGCTTCCAGGTATCATGAAGGCGAAAAAGAAGCCTCTTGAAGAGAAGACACTGTCGGATCTTGGATTGGATGCAGGTGAATTTGGAGAGGGTGGAAGGAAGGTAAAGATTCTGGAATTGACACCACCTCCTGCGAGAGAGGCCGGAAAGATCATTGAAGGTGAAACACCCCAGGAAAAAGCGGGTGAGTTGGCAAGATTGCTCCACGAGGAAGCAAAGATTCTTTAGTTTTTCTGTTCGCCTGTTGGTCTGTTATCAACCAACAAAACCTGTAAACGGGCAAACCCTATATATAAGGAGATAAAAGAAATGGCACAGGGAGTTTGGACAATTGCTGAGCAAAGGGATGGAGATATCCGAAAAATTACCTTTGAAATGATAAGTGAAGGAAGACGTATTGCCGATGCCTTAGGTCAGGACTTGACGGTCGTGTTGCTTGGCTCGAATATTAAAGACAAGGCCGCCGACTTCGGTCAGTATGGCGCTGACAAGGTCTTGGTGGCTGATGATGCGAGGCTGGAACCCTATACAACTGATGCTTATGTGGCTGTCATTTCCGAACTGGCGAAGGCCAATGATCCGGCAGTCTTGCTGATTGGCGCATCTGTTCAAGGAAAAGACCTGTCAGCCAGGCTGTCGGGAAGTTTGGGTGTTGGCATGGCCCAGGATTGCACGGTGTTTTCCGTTGAAGATGGAAACCTTGTTGCAATCAGACCCATTTATGCCGGCAAGGCCTATGCCAAGGTGACTTTTGAAAACAGTTGGCCGCAGCTGGCTACTGCCAGGCCGAACGTCATGACCATCAATGAGCCTGATACATCAAAATCGGCCGAGATCGTGGACGCCTCCTTCAGCCTCGACGACGGCGCTCTCAAGACCAAGGTCGTGGATTCCATCAAGGACGAGAGTGGAAAGGTTGACTTAACGGAAGCCGACAAGATCGTTTCGGGCGGGCGTGGCATGAAAGGCCCGGAGAATTACAAGATCCTTGAGGATCTGGCCGATCTGATCGGGGCAAGCGTAGGCGCTTCGCGTTCAGCAGTCGATGCGGGATGGAGGCCCCATTCGGACCAGGTTGGACAGACAGGAAAAGTAGTTTCCCCGAATCTGTATATAGCCTGCGGGATATCAGGCGCTATCCAGCACCTGGCGGGCATGAGCACCTCGAAAGTCATTGTTGCGATCAACAAGGATGAGGATGCACCGATATTTCAAAAGGCCGATTACGGTGTTGTGGCCGACCTTTTCGATGTTGTTCCGGCCTTGACCGAGGAAGTGAAAAAATATCTGTAATTGGAGTGCGCGTTCGGCTTTTAGCAATCAGCTTTCAGAAAAACCGGAAAATTGAAACGAAAACTGGCCTGGAATTATGTTGATTGCATGCTCTTGTTCCCCTGTGCGGAAAAACTGCCCGCTGGTGCTGATTGCCGGACGTCTTTTACTTTACCCGCCTTCGCAGAAAGCCCCTCCGGAAGGGAAGGATCTTCACAACAAGCTTAAGAATTTCTTTAAAGTAAGCTGCTCCAACTCCTTTTCCAGTTCTGCGTCGGAGGCCGGTTTGGCATGAGAACTTTCCCCCGGTTTGGTCTGGAGAAGATTGCGAAGATTTTCCTCTCCAGGATTTTCCATCCACGTTTTTACAAGTACAACAGGTCGCCTGATTTCTTCCAGTTCCCGCCACATGGCCAGGGCTATTTCCCCAGGTTCGCCTGATGCCAGATGGGGTGAGGTAAAAAATTGGTCGAGTAGGACCGCAATGGGGATATGGACCTCTTTTTCAATGAGATGCCGCAGTTTTTCGAGATAAGCGGAATGAAAGACAGCACTATTCACAGCACTGGAATCCAAATCCGCCCTGATCATAACACCGTATTTCAATCGAAGAGACCTTTCGGATTTCACCGGGTCGGGGGCCCAGGGCCTTTGTGCCGTTTGGCCTTCAACCTTGTCGTCAGAACCGGCGAAGGGTGTTGAAGGTGTATTTGATGTGTGCGGTTCAACTGGGAGGTCTTTCAGAACGTTTACCACGGTACCCGGTCTCAGAGGATAAAAGGTGCCGTCATGGGTTGTGATTCCTATCTCGTGATGGCCGCAGGCGGGACATTTCCTGGATGAGACTGTCCCCGTGAGTACACTGTCTTTTTCTATGTCCACAATTTTCATTCGCTCCTTTCGAATAGTCCCATGGCCCGCCTGCCAGACGGCGGGCAAGCTTCGCCTCGCATTAGGATACGTTCCCGTCCTCATCCTGTTGGCGGGGTTTTTACCCGCCCATGCGGAAAGCCACGCGCTTTTGCGTGAGGCTCTTCAAATTCGTCAAAATTGATAATCGAAAGTCACACTGAGGTTTTCGTATCATGTTGTTTTAAAAGGTGTCAATACATGCCCTTTACCATACATTATTTGATTGACAAAAAAAGCGATTTTAATAATTATTTAACATTACGATTATGAATTGGCGGTGTAGCTCAGTGGTCAGAGCATGCGGCTCATATCCGCAGAGTCACTGGTTCAAATCCAGTCACCG